>JAPKEQ010000093.1 GCA_028821995.1 Alphaproteobacteria bacterium | reverse complement strand
AGTAATGCATGCGAACCGCGAAAGCTAATAAAAAGGAAATAGATTTCGTAAACATGAAGAGCTTTAGGATATTTTAACGAATATTATCCTTGTGCATCCACACCTTAATTTTACGAATCTTTTCCATGCCTGGTGTATTTTGAAATCCAAAATCCTTAGGGGATCCTTCTACCTGAACGGCAAGCCCCCACTCATCAACTTTATTAAGACGCCAACGCGGAAGTGTTACAAAGCAGCCACGTTTCATAAAGTTAGCCACATTACCGGCCTGCCCAAGACGTTGCGCCTTTTTAACTTTGGCAAGGTCTACAATTTTTACGCAGGCATAATCAACCCCGCGTGTCTTTACCTTTTCAGCAAAAGCAACGGGTGCAACGCAAAGCGCACAAAGAAGAACCGCATAAACGGAGAGATCTTTCATATTCTAATAATTATTTTTGGATATGAGCGAGTTGTAGGCGTGCTTTTTTATGCAGCACAAACAGAAGCGACGATCCAAAAATAAAAGCACTTATAGATAGAATCATTTAAGAGTTCCCTTTATATATTATTCCTACATATTTCTTATGAAGGCTGGCAAAAGCTTAAAACTCGTCACACCTAAAAGTTCGTATTTTTCAAAACACTTTCAAAGGTTTCATACAACGTATCATAATCTGACAGGGCATTATGCCAGCCACTCGCCACACGCAAGGTGCTGAGCGCAAGGTCAGGGTACCCCATAGCCTCTACCACATGAGAAGGGTCAACCCGCCCGCTTGCACAGGCAGATCCTTGAGAGATGCAAACACCTTGCATATCCATCAGCATCACGAGCATTTCAGCTGACATCCCCTCAAGCGCAATACTACTGGTTACAGGAAGGCGCTTTGCCCCCTCACCCATAATTTTAACCTTCGGGCTAAGTGCTTTCATTTTTTCTTCAAATTTAAGCTTAGCCTTACCAAGCTCCTGGTAATGATCAAAATAATCTTTTGCTTTAGAGCAAGCGACACCTGCCGCAACAATACCCATAGTATTTTCAGTTCCGCTGCGATAGCCGCGCTCCTGCCTACCGCCATGCAAAAGAGGTTCTATCTCAACGCCTGGTTTAAATATAAGAGCGCCCACGCCTTTTGGCGCACCAAGTTTGTGGAAAGAGAGCGTCACCACATCTGCCATATCAAGCCCTAGTGGAATTTTTCCACCTGTTTGAATCGCATCACTATGAAGAAGTGCACCATGCTCCTGACAAAGGGCATATGCCTCTTTAAGAGGTTGCATTACACCTGTTTCATTATTGGCATGCATCAAGCTCACAAGAGCACCTTTATGCATTTTAAGAGCGCTTTCAAGCGCGCTCAAATCAATTACACCATTTTTATCTACATCAAGAAACACAACAGGATGGTTACTTTTAGCAATACTTTTACCTGCGTTCATTACGCAAGAATGTTCTGTTTTTTGCGTAATGATAGGACGCCCCTCAGCAGCCGCGCTTTTAAGCACCGTATTATTGGCTTCTGTACCGCCGCCTGTAAAGACCACCTGCTCGCTGCGCACACCTAATAGACCCGCCACTTGTCGGCGAGAAATGTCCATACGGCTACGCGCCGCTTGACCGGTTTGGTGAACAGAAGATGCATTGCCAAAAATGTCTAGCATCTCGGTGATCGCTTCTTTTACCTCTGGCAAAAGCGGCGTTGTGGCGTTGTTATCAAAATAAAGCATGCCTCCACTTTACAGTTTTCTATTTTTAATTCAAGAAACAGATTCAGCACTTATTACAAATCAAACACTTACAACAAAAATTTGCATTTCCTCTTGTTTTTCGCTATTGTGCCCCCAGACTTCAAAAGCTGCAACGCTATGAATCAGTATGAATTTTTGAACCATATTGAGGAATAGATGAGCGAAAATGAATGCTCGTGAGAACCACAGCGCAGTGTAGCGAGGGCTACATGAGCAGCGGAAGTACAGCAAACATTCATTTGCAGCCATGTATAACCAATATGGGTAAAAATTATGCCAGATATCACATTTAACGGCCCAGCCGGCCGCATCGAAGGAAAATACTTCCAAGCTAAGGATCCACGCGCGCCAATCGCAGTGGTGATGCACCCGCACCCACTTCATGGCGGCACGATGAACACAAAAGTAACGTACCGCATTTATGAAGCATTTGCGAAATGTGGATTTTCTGTTCTGCGCTTTAACTTTAGAGGCGTTGGTAACTCTCAAGGCGAATACGATAATGGCGTTGGCGAACTTAGCGATGCAGCTGCAGCGCTTGACTGGCTTCACGCACAGCACCCAAGCACATCTGGCATTTGGATTTCAGGCTTCTCATTTGGGAGCTGGATTGCACTTCAGCTTCTTATGCGCCGTCCTGATGTTGCACGCTTTTTAGCGGTTTCTCCGCCAGCAGGCATGTATGACTTCTCATTCCTATCTCCTTGCCCTGCAAGCGGATTTGTTATGGTTGGTGATAACGATGAGATTACACCATCATCAGATATTGAAGACTTACTTAAAAAAACAGCCCGCCAGAAAGATGTGAAAATTCATTACAGTAAAATTATGGGTGCAGATCACTTCTATACAGAGCAGCAAGAAGAACTTGCAAATAAGCTCACTCAGTACATCATGTCTAACTTGGAAAAAGCACCAGCTCTATCTGCCTGATAAAGCTCAAACGTTTTTCCATTTTGACAAATCATAAATCCTCCGAGGGCGTTCGATCTGGCGCCCTCAAATCTTAGGTCTCTAAATTCAGCGCAAGGCATACCTTGCCATTTCACCATTTTCTTAAACACAGCAAAACGTGAATACCAGTCAAAGTTACGGCCTTCAAAATACTTAAATGCAGCATGTGGAAACTTACTATCCGTCATACCAAAACGTCTGTAAATGCGCCAAATAGCAAGATGTTTCGGCATAAACAAAGCGTTAATACGTGCACTACGAGTCGATATATCAGAGGTTTCAATCTGCCCTTCTCTATATAGATTAATCATGGTGTCATGCAACCGATTGTCTTTTGTCTCCACAATAATTCGCCAGTTAAGCGGGTTAATAGGCTGAGCAAGAGTTGTAATATCAACAACATCTAACTTAAAAGCTTCTGCGTAATCCTCTGCAAAAGAATGCGCTTGATGCTTAAAGGTGAGGACAACACATATATATGCAGCACAAATAATAAAACCAAGCCTTGCAGCGTCCCGTGCGTAGCTATTAAAAAGGAAGCAAGCGAGCAAGAAAATTAAAGCAATAAGGAGTAAAATATAATCTAAAGCAAAGAGAACATTAAAAGACATGTGTACAGGAAGCGGCCACAACGGCTGCACCCCTGCCCCTGTAAAAATAGAAAAAAGAGTAACGACAAAAGCTGCTGAAACAGCGTACGGGTAATAGGTACACCAGTTCTCAGTATTTTTAGCAAACCTAAAAACGCCGTAAGCTGGCAGAAAGGCAAGTATTGGAAGCGTGAAAAATGACCATGTTATTGCAAACTGATATTTAAGATTAAAAGCGCTCCCAAATACAAAAAAGAGATCTTGGATGTGAGGCATTGCTGCGCCAAGCGCACCTGCAAGTACAGGCCAAAGGCCCAAAGGGTGTAAACCAAGCTTACGGCGAATTGCAAAAGCCGTTAGTGCTCCAATCACCATACAAAGAAGTAGCGTCAAGGCCGTCCCTTTAAATCGTTAAACTGCCTAAACTTTAAAAGCTTAAGCTGTCGTGAGTATACCCCCAACACTCTCCCTTTGACAACCCGTGGTCTTCTCGCTTGTAAATGGTAAATTTTTCAAACGCCTAGCAGCAAGCCAAGCAAAACATTCCGCCTCTAAATAATTTGCCTGTTGCCCAATTTCATCCAAAAGCACCACATCAAGCCCAGCTTTATCTTTAAGATCCTGCATAAGCACAGGATGGTACCCACCGCCGCCATGCACATAAATTTTACCAGAGATCATTCCTTGTGCCTTTAAGGCGCTTGCAATAGTTTCAGCCGTGAGTGCGCAAAGCGTTCTCGCGCCGTCTTCTAGCCCCAAATGATCTGGCACCATATTATTAAAGAGGTAACGGTCGACTGACTTTGGCCAAGCCGCATCAAAAAACGGATCAGACGCTGTATATTGCATCCACTGAGTATCCACTGTGCCCTGACTTGCAATTGCGCCATCTTTATCAAAAGGCAGGTCAGTACGTTTTTGAATCCAAGCATCCAAAAGCCCAATACCAGGGCCAACGTCAGAGGCAATAATGCCGTCCTCCTTTAAAAGGGTGACATTTGCGACCCCGCCAATATTTAAAATAGCGCTTGGCTTTTCAAATTTTGCAAAAAGCGCCTCATGAAAGTAAGGTACCAAAGGAGCGCCCTGTCCGCCGCAAGCCATATCACGGCGTCTAAAATCAGAAACAACAGCAATGCCTGTCTGCTCAGATAGCAAATTTGCATTACCCATTTGCCACGTGAGCTGCTCTTCTGGGATATGACGAATGGTCTGGCCATGAAAACCCACAGCCTTCACGTCTGCGCCGTTGACACCGGATTTTTTAAGTAATTCGCCCACAGCTTCAGAATGCTTTTCTGTGAGCTCTTTTTCAAGGCGCATAATATCTGAAGGGTTCACAAAACTATCAGGCTGAGCCAGCTCAAACAGGCTCTTTCTAAATGGCGCATCATAAGGCAATGTAATACCTGACAAAAACTTATGATTATTTTCTCCATCCGTTTCAACAAGAACAGCATCAACGCCGTCAAGTGAAGTTCCGCTCATGAGTCCAATAATTAGCATATACACCCCTTTTTACTTTTCATATATATAGAAGCGATCTCAAAATTCGCTAGACTACAGTGAAAATGTTTATTTTGAACAGGCCGTAGCGCAGTGTATATAAGCATACATGAGCAGCGGAACTTTGAAAAATAATCATTTGCAGCAAAGCATAGTAGAATTTTCAAATTGCTTTCTTGAATCTCTAGACATTTCACCTATATATATCCTATAGTTTGACCTCAACCGTTTATAAACGCAAGGATACAGATGTATGTCTGAACAACAGAAATTTTCGCCAGACGTGGTGGCAGAGGCCGAACGCCAATTCGCCATCCTTCAAAAAGGCACAGAAAAAATTGACCCCGAAGGCGGCCTTTTGCTTAAACTTAAGCAGGCGATTCGCGATGAGCGCCCCCTTAAAATTAAACTGGGCGCAGACCCAACAGCGCCTGACCTGCACCTTGGCCACAGCGTAATTTTACGTAAAATGCGTGAATTTCAGGAACTTGGTCATAAAGTTCAGTTTTTGATTGGCGGCTACACAGCCCTGATTGGTGATCCAAGCGGCCGTAACAAAACGCGCCCGCCGCTCACAGAAGCGCAAATTGCTGAAAATGCTGAAACCTACATGACTCAGGTCTACAAGGTGTTGAAAAAAGACCCTGAAACGCTTGAAATCCTTAACAACACAACGTGGCTTAGCAAGCTAGATTTTGCTGATACCATTAAACTTTGTGCACAAGTCACTGTCGCTCGCATTATTGAGCGCGAGGACTTTTCAACACGCCTGAGTGAAGGCACCCCTATTTCTATGCATGAGCTTCTCTACCCGATTATGCAAGGCTATGACAGTGTAGCGATGGAGTGCGACATTGAACTGGGCGGCACAGACCAAACCTTTAACTGCCTCATGGGCCGTCAATTGATGCAATCTAAAGGCATGAGCCCGCAAATTGTAATGACCTTCCCTCTACTAGAAGG
>JAPKEQ010000092.1 GCA_028821995.1 Alphaproteobacteria bacterium | reverse complement strand
ACGTCTTAAACATACATTCACCAAGACATATGCAGGGCTGGATAACAGCCACAAAGCCATGCTTCTTGAAGATGGTATTACATATAAACCTCTTACAATGAATATGGATGAAGTGCAATTACTTGAGGCTCGCAAGCATTCTGCTGCCGATATGGGGCGTATTCATGGTGTGCCACTTCATATGATTCAAGAGTTAGATAAGGCAACATACTCAAATATTACTGAGCAAGCACAATCTTTTATAAAAGACACTATTCAGCCCATTACACGCGCATGGGTTCAGGAGCTAGAACTTAAGCTTGTTAATGCTACTGAAGTTGGACAAGTACAGCTTGTATTTGATGCAAAAGAATATTTAAGAGGAGATCCTAAGACCAGTGCGCAGTATTACAAAGATGGAATGAGCGCTGGCTGGATTACTGGAAATGAAATTCGTGAAATGGAAGGTTTGAAGCCCATAGAGGGGCTTGAGAAACCTTTCGTACCAATGAACATGAGGCCAATTGATCAGCCCGTTGAAACATCTAAAACAGTGCGTGCTGTTTGGAGCATGGCAAGGAACCGCCTTGAGAACTTTGAAAAGCGCATATTGAACAGTGCTAAACCTAAAACATTTGAAGATTATAAGCGTTTTGTAGAGAGGGAACTTATAGACATGCAAGATGCAATAGCATTTGTGAGCAGACAAACTGCAAGAGACATTGCTCATCTTTCAGACTCTTATATTCAAAAGAGATTTATGAAATTCGAAACCCTCAGCGATAATAAAAATATAAGAGATTTGCCTGATTTAGTGAATGCACTTGAAGGCTTAGAAAGCAAGGAGAGCAGCAATGTATAAAGAAAAACGCGCATTTGCAGAGAATATTGAGGTTCGAAGCAAAAAAGGCGAATCCGTAAAAGCTGGAGGATATGCTGCTAAGTTTAACGTACTTAGTGAAGACCTTGGCGGTTTTAGAGAGCGCATTATGCCGGGTGCTTTTGATGATGTGCTAGATGATGATGTGGTTGTCCTATTTAACCATGATCAAAACCTTATCCTTGGTCGCACATCTGCAGGTACTGCACGCATCAATCAAGATGGCACAGGGCTTTTTTATGAGTTTGATATGCCAAACTCACCATTAGGGCAAAACCTTACCGAGTCCCTTGAGCGTGGCGATGTAAAGCAGTCTTCTTTTGCGTTCTCTATGCGAGCTGGTGAAGAGCGTTGGATTGAAGATGCGAACGGTGCAATCATTCGTGAGATTGTAAAGATTAGTCGCATGTTTGATGTGTCTCCTGTAGTTACACCAGCTTATCCAGACGCGACAGTTGCAAAGCGCAGCCTTGAAGAAATGCAAGCAGCTAAAGTTGAAAAGAACGATGAGGCAATTCGTGCTTGTCAAGATTTAGCAAATGCAAAACTAAGGATATTAGACCTTCGGGAGCATGACTAAGCACATCCAATGATGATGCTGCCATGTGAGTTTGTGCCCCCACTCCAATGAGTCAACGCACAGAGAGAAAACCTAAACTTAACATATAAAGGAAAATACATCATGAGCCGTAAGGAAATGATTGAAGAGCGTAATGTGAAAGCAGCAGAGCTGAAAAAACTAACGCAAAAAATTGAGGACGAGAAGCGTGCTTTTTCAGAAGATGAGGCCCAGAAATTTGATGTTCTTGAAACAGAAATTAGAACTATGGATAAAGACATTTCACGCCTTGAGCGTTCTGCATCTGTTGTGGCCAAAAAAGTGGAAACTGCCAAACCTTCACTTGGTATGAAAGATGTTGATGTAAGCTCATCTGAAGCCCGCAACTATGATCTTGGTGGTGCAATGCGCTCTATCATTAAAGGTGAGAAGGTTGGTGGCCTTGCTGGTGAAGTAAGTGCTGATTATGCTAAGCGTAACGGCCTTGATGAAAACAGCTTCCACGTTCCTATGTCTCAGCTTAACCGTAGTGCTGCAAAGATTATGGAACAGCGTACTGTTGAAGCTGGAAATGCAGCAAATGGTGGCAATCTTATTGCTACAGAACTGCATGAAGATAAGTTTATTCAGCTTCTGCGTAACCGCTCTGCACTTATGGGCCGTGTAACTGTTTACGATAACCTTGTTGGTGATGTAGATATTCCACGTGCGACTTCAGGTGTGACTGTGAATGAAGTGGGTGAAAGTGATGCTAACACGCCATCAAACCCAACATTTGACACAATTGCCCTGCGCCCGCGTGAAGTGTCTTCTGAAGTTGAGATTACACATAAAATGCTTGCTCAAAACAACTTCAACCTTGAGCGTCTAACTATGGATATGATGCTTGCAGATACTGCTGCTAAGATTGATGCAATGGGTCTGACTGATCTTCTCGCTCTTTCTGGAACTGGTAATGTTGAAGGTGGGGCAAATGGTGCTGTAGCAACTTTAAACCACATTATTGCTCTTGAATCAGAAATTGCAGAAAGCAATGCTGATGTGAGTAATATGTTCTACCTCATGAACGCACGCACAAAGGGTAAACTCAAGTCTACTCCAATTGAGTCTGGCCACCCTGACCGCATCATGAACATTGGTAACGAGTTGAATGGTTACAACACTATTGTCTCTAACTTAGTTCCAAGCAACCTTACAAAAGGTTCTGGTACTGATCTTTCAGCGATTATCTTTGGTAACTTTAGTGACATTATTCTTGGTACATGGGGCGGCATGAGCTTCCTAGCAAACCCTTACGCTAAAGCAACAGAGCGTAAGACGATTCTACATGGTCACCAAATGGTTGACTTTGGATTCCGTCACCCTGAGTCGTTTGCAATCATGAAAGATGTAATCACTGCATAATCAATCCCCCCAAGGCTGCATGTGCAATCTTGGGGGATTTTAAAAACTTTAAAAGAAAGTTCAATACATGAAACATATTCAAGTTATTCGCCCTACTTTCCTAGCAGGTAAACCTGTAAAGGTTGGTGATGAATTTAAAGGCGATGAAATTACAAAAGACCACATTGCTCTTGTTTTTGCAGGTAAAGCTAAGTGCATGGATGAGCCTAAAACTGCACCGTCAGCTGATACAGAATCTATTCAGGCTGAACTAGATGCAGCCAATGAAAAACTAGAGTCTTTTGAAAAGACAGAGCAGGTTATTGCTGGCAAGGATACAGAAATTGAAGAACTCACAAGTGAACGTGATGAGCTTAAATCTGACCTTGACTCTGCGAACAACGCAATTGCTGAAAAGGATGAAGAGAATCAGAATCTAACTGAAGCTCGCAACGCCCTTAAAGACGACGTTGACGTGTTAGCAGATAAGCTTTCTACATCAGACGCTGACCTTAAGACTGCAAACGACAAGATTGCAGACCTTGAAAAGCAGCTGAAAACAGCTAAGAAGTAGGAAAACCTGAGAATGAGCCGCATTGTTATTACTGAACCAGCGATTGAACCTTTGACTCTTGATGAAGCGAAGGATCATTTGCGCGTGGATTTGAGCGATGATGATGCGGTTATTCTTTCCTACATAAAAGCAGCGCGTAAAGCTGCTGAGAATTACACCGAAAGAAGTTTTATTACCCAAACACTGAAAAAGAGTTTGGATTGTTTCCCTGCCCTTGAGATGGAACTGCCTTACGGCGATGTGCAGAGCGTGGAAAGTATCACATATATAGACACAAACGGCACGCAGCAGACCCTTTCAAGTAGCGATTACCAAGTGGATACGGATGTAACCGTGGCCCGCGTGGCCCCTGCCCCGGGCAAAAGCTGGCCTAGCACGCTTTCTGGCCAAATGGGCGCCGTAAAGGTGACATATAAGGCAGGCTATGGCGATAGCGCAGACGATGTGCCAGAAGACCTTAAATCTGGCCTGAAAATGCATGTAGGGCACCTGTTTGACCATAGAGAAGCCACAACACCAGGCGTTAAGGTAGAAAAAGTGCCCTTTGGCATGCAGTACCTGTTTACACCCTACCGCATACGAGGGTTTGTATAGTGAGAACTGGCAAGTTAGACCGTAAAATTATTGTGCAAAGCCTGACCTACACAGATGATGGGTTTGGCGGGTTTACGACTATAAGCGACACCGTGGCTGTATTGCGCGCTGAGGTGCATGACAAAGCCGGCAAAGAGCTTTTAAGCGCAGGGAAAGAATTAACAGAGAAAACTATTAGCTTCACTGTGCGCTATACAGAGCTTATCAAGCCAACAATGCAGGTGGTTTATGAAGAGCAAACCTACAGCATTGAGGGCATAGAAGAGATTGGCCGTAAAAAAGGCCTTAGAATCTTCTGCAAAGCTTACACGGTTGGCTAGCCCATGAAGCTTGAATTTGACCTCAACGCCTTTGATGAAATGGAAAAGTTTTGCAAAGACCTTCCCAAAAAGATGCAGGATAAGGTTAATGGCGGCGCCATGCGTGCGGGCGCCAAGGTGATTAAGCAAGAAATTGAAGCCAGCGCACCATCTGGCAGCGCCGAGAGCCAAGCAGCTGGAGGCAAAGCCCATCATAAAATCAAAGATAGCATTGTTGTTAAGAAGCAAAAGGAAGGAAACGGCCAGTTTTCATACGTTATTGGCGTATCCAAAAAGGCATATCACGCCATTTTTATTGAATTTGGTACACGCTTTATCAGCCCTAAACCGTTTGCAGTCCCCGCCATTGAGCGCAGCAAAGATGAAGCTATACAATCCATGTCTAACGCTATGTTTAAAGGTCTGCAAAGGGAATCTAAAAAGCTGGCGGGTGACTATTTCAAATCTGGCCTAAGCAAAAGAAGAAAGAAGCGCAAAAAATGAGCATTGAACAAGTAATTATTGCCCGCCTTAAAGGGTTTGCAGAGCTAAACAACCTGATTGCTGGGCGCGTATATAGCGGTATTGCACCAAAAGGGACAGCTAACCCCCTTGTTATGTTTCAAGAGATTTCTAGCGAGCCAATCCGTACCATGGGCGGTGACACGGGGCTTGTGCGTGCCCGTTACCAATTTGATGTTTATGCAAAAGGATCCGAGAGCCGTATCAACGTGACTACGGCCCTTAAAAAGGCACTTAGACGTTGGAAGGATGGCACTACTGAGCCCCAAATCGAGGTGTGCTACATCCAAAGCAGCGCAGATATGTTTGAAGACAAAGAGCGTCTTTACCGCAAGCGCATAGATGTTGAAGTCAATTATGTGGAAAGCTTATGAAGTTAAGCCCCCTATGTGAGAATGAATATATAGAGAGGAGATAAAACCCTATGAGCAAAACCACCCTTATACAAAAGCAATCTGTCTGGTTAGGCGGTCGCGCTTTCTCTCCCTATATCTCCTCTCTTGCTCTTAACGCCGAGGTTGAGGCCGTTGGTGCCAAGACCCTTGGAGATAACACCGTTTCATATGTACCGGGCCTTAAGATGGCCAATGCACAATTTGAGGGCCTTTATGAAAAAGGCTCTATTGATGAAGCGCTGTTTAATGGCTTTGATTCTACAGATGATATTTTGACAATGCCGCTTCTCTCAGAAGAAGAAGGAAACCCCGTTTATTTTTTCCGTCCCTTAAAAGGCGGCCTCACTTATAACGGCGAAAGAGGACAGATGTTTAACGTGTCCATTGCTGGCAAAGTAACAAGCGGCGATTTGTGCAGGGGGAAAATCATACGAAACGGCAGCGCTGTTTCAGCAGATGAAACATCAACCGCCTTAAACCTTGGCACTGTGCCTGCTGGCAAGAAGCTTGTAGCAGCCCTGCATGTGTTTGCAGTAGATGATAATGCAGACAGCCTTGATGTG
>JAPKEQ010000091.1 GCA_028821995.1 Alphaproteobacteria bacterium | reverse complement strand
CTTTCGCGTTAATGATATCTGGAATAGAGCCTTCTGGTGCGTTTCTCTCTTGGCGAACCATCCCTTTAAGCTCTTCTGTATTTATGGCATGAACAGAGCCTTCTTCAAGGCTTTCAAGCAGAAGAGATCTATCTTGCATAAGATAGACGTGATTTTTTGCGCTGATAAAAATAACAGAACACTGTGCTTCTTCAAGGCCTTGAATGCGTCTTGCGAAATCTTTAACGGCGCTCATTTGAGTTTGGGCTTCGAAGTCCTGAATGAGAGATTCAGCTTGGCTGAGTGTAGATGGTTGAGCGGTATTGATCATCGAGCATGTTCCTTTTGATCGTTTGCTTTTAAATTATATATGCCTATTTTTTGTGCAAATCAAGTGTTCATATAAAATAAAGTGAAAAAAAGCACAGTGCGGAACTGTGCTTTTTAAAGTTTCGATTTTAAATGACAGGCCCAGGGCTAAGGATAATACCAAGAAAGCTTACCGTAAGCATGACAATGAAGAACATTGGAATAGAGAGAATGCTAACAATAAGCCCTGCAAAAAAGGCAGGAAGGCCAATGCCTGCGAGCATGCCAAAGACAGGAGATGCGAATAGAAAAAAGGTGATAAGGCCGATAATGCCATACAAGCCAACAATGACTGGAATGAGTAGCAGTTTGCCTATACCTGTGGGGCGACCGTCAGGGCTATAAGAATGTGCCATGGAAAACTCCAATAAAACATGAAAAAAGATGGGATAACTTCAGAAAGTTAAGTTAGAATGGGCCATTATGTCAAGCACAACAACCAAAGCTATTGTTCTTAAAGCTGCGCCCTATAGTGAAAGCGCGGTGCTTTTAACTGTGTTTAGCGAGGAATGGGGCATAAGCCGCGGTATGGTGAAGGCTGCAAAGAAGAAAATGAATGCTCTTCAACAAGGAAATGTGGTGAATCTTACCCGTTATAGGCGCCTTGAGACGCAACTGGGTACATTTTCTGTAGATTTGGAACATCCTGTTGCCGCTCAATGTATGATGAGCGAAGAGCGCCTTTCAACAGTTAGTGCCGTATGCGATCTGCTTCTCAAATCTTTTGAAAGTGATGATGCCCACAAGCCCTTTTATGGATACACAGAAATTTTCCTAAAAGAAGTATGTACTATGCCAGAAGGTGCGCTCCTTCCAAAGTTTGGTCTGTTTGAGTTTAAGTTACTTTTAGAGCTAGGTTATGGACTCTCCCTTAAACCTCAGCAGGCTGTGGTGGAGAGTGAAGGGGAGCAACTGGCCTATGTGTCTCCCAGAAGCGGCAGAGCTGTTGGAGAGGTTGCAGGCGCGCCTTATAAAGACAAGCTTTTGATCCTCCCTAAAGTGTTTGGCGGAAAGAGCGAAGATATTCAAGATGTGTTTACGCTGACAGGGCATTTTTTAGAGCGTGCGCTCCATGGTAAAAAAAGCGACGCAAGAAGGCATCTGATAGCACTTGCACAAACTAAATCTTAAAAAACCTTCTTTCAAAGTGCGCCTATTTTAAGCAAAAAATCTTGTGTAAACAGCGATATCGCACTTTACGGAATCCCTTAAAAGCCCTATAATGCGCCAAGTTTAAAGGATTTAGGTGTATTTATGACGGAAATCGTACCAGGAAATTTTGCAGATGAGATGAAGAGTCGCTACTTAACGTATGCGCTCTCAACAATTATGTCTCGTGCGGTGCCTGATGTGCGTGACGGTCTCAAGCCTGTGCAGCGCCGTCTACTTTACGCAATGCGTATGCTGCGCCTTGATCCAGATAAAGGCTATAAAAAATGTGCCCGCGTGGTCGGTGATGTGATTGGTAAATACCACCCTCATGGTGACCAGTCCGTTTACGATGCTATGGTACGCCTTGCACAGGATTTCTCTCTGCGTTACCCCATGGTAGATGGTATGGGGAACTTTGGCTCTATTGATGGAGATGGCGCGGCTGCTATGCGTTATACGGAAGCCCGTATGACTAAAGTTGCCACTGCTATGATGCGCGACCTTGAGTCTGGTACAGTAGACTTCATGCCAACATACGATGGCTCAGACGAAGAACCAATGCTGCTTCCAGCTGCTTTCCCGAACCTGCTTGCCAACGGTACGACTGGTATTGCCGTAGGTATGGCCACAAACATTCCACCGCATAACGTGGGTGAACTTTGCCGCGCGATGTTAACCCTTCTTAAAACGCCAGAAACATCTACAGCGCAGCTTATGCGCAGTGTAAAAGGGCCAGATTTCCCTACGGGTGGTACGCTCAACGAAGACCATGCAACCATTGTGAAGGCCTATGAAACAGGCCGCGGTAGCCTGCGTGTACGCGCAAAATACGAAATTGAAAAATTAGACCGTGGTCAGTATCAAATTATTATTACAGAGATGCCGTATCAGGTGCAAAAGAGCAAAGTGATTGAAAAAATCGCTGATCTGATGCATATGAAAAAGATTACATGGCTTGATGATGTGCGCGATGAATCTGACGAAAACATTCGTATGGTACTTGTACCTAAAAACCGTACCATTGATTCTGCAGCGCTTATGGAAACGCTTTATAAGCTCACTGACCTTGAAACGCGTTTCTCAATTAACATGAACGTGATTCTTTCAAATGGTACACCTGCTTGTGTAAGCCTTAAAGAGGCGCTAGATGAGTTTATTGAACATCGCCGCGTGGTGCTTGTACGTAAATCTAAATGGCGCAGCGAAAAAATTGCAGAGCGCTTACACCTGCTTGAAGCATACAAAATTGTGTACCTGAATATTGACGAAGTGATCGCAATTATTAAAGAGAACGATCATCCAGCACCTATCATGATGGAACGCTTTAATATTGATCAGATTCAAGCGGATGCGATTCTTAACATGCGTTTGCGCCGTTTGCGTAAACTGGAAGAAATGGAAATTCAGCGTGAATTTGATGAGCTGACAGCTGAACTTGCAGGCCTTGAAAAGATTATTGGCTCTTACGAAGAGCAGACGCGTATCCTGGTGCAAGAAATTCAGCATATGGAAAAAGAGTTTGGCGATAAGCGCCGCACAGAAGTACTGGGCGCACCAGAAGCTATTGTTGTCTCTCTTGAAGACCAGATTGAGAAGGAACCAATTACCATGGTTCTCTCTCAGCAGGGTTGGGTGCGTGCTATGAAAGGCCATAGCTCCGCCGATACCACTTTCCGCTTCAAGGAGGGGGATGACGAGCTTGTGCGTATCCCTGCTTATACGACAGATAATATCTGCTTCCTGAGTAGCGATGGTAAGGTTTACACCCTTCATGGATCTAAGCTTCCTGACGGTCGCGGCTTTGGTGAGCCGATTAATGTCAGTATTGATATGAAGCCAGGTCATGAAATTGTATCTGCCCTTGTGCCAGCATCTCCATTTGTGATGATGGCAAGTGAAGGCGGTTTTGGTTTCCTTGTAGAAAAAGACAATCTATTTTCACAAACCAAAAACGGTAAGCAAATTATTAACGTGGCTAAGGGCGATAAAGCCAGCTTTATGGTGGAAGCACCTTACGATATGGTCGCTCTCTCTACCTGCCTGCTCACCAATAAAAACGGCCGTCTATTGATGTTTGATCGCGATCAGATCAGCGTACTTGGCCGCGGTAAAGGCGTGAAGCTGATGGAAGCAAAAGAAGCTAAACTTGCTGACATCGTTTCCTTTAATAGTAGCGTTGGTGTAGGCCTTAAAAACACGATTGGTACAAAAGATCGCGTGCTCAACGAATTTGAAGATTGGGTAGGTAAGCGCGCACAAGTTGGTAAAGTGCCGCCGCACGGCTTTACCAAAGAGTGTTTCTTGTTTGTGCCAGAGGGCTCAGACACTGCGCCAACAAAATCGCGCTCTAACGAAGAGCTTGTAGAAAAAGCCATGAGCGTTGGCACAGAGGAGCGCCCAACCAATTTCCTGAAGAAGAATGACGGCGAAAAAACAGAAGCTTCATCTGATGATAAGCTAATGGATCTTCCGAAAACAGAACCTATCCCGATTGTACGTGGCGGCGCTAAAAAGGCCGATACTAAAAAAGAAGATAAGCCTGACAAGGCTAATATAGATGACCTGTTTGATTTCTTGCGTAAGCAAGAAGATGACTAATTAAAAAAGAGCCCCGCGGGGGCTCTTTTTATATCGCTTATTCAGAAGCGAGTTTCACGTTTACCATAAAGTGGTTTCCATTAAATTCAATGGCGATGCCATCAAGAATGAAGTCTTCTTTATCAATTCCAGCGGGAGAGAGAAAGACGGTGTCACCTTCAATGGTAATCTCTTGACCTTCGTTGGAGCCCACAGAGAAAAATTCTGCAAAAGCACCAGCTTCATGCATGGCTTTTACTTGTTCTGCTGTTGCGGGCATAGCGCTGTTTAGCGCATTAATGCTGGCTTGTAATCTGGATTGTGACATTTTATGTCTCCGTAAAAAGGAATGAAAAGTGTGAATTACTGCTCTGTATACATTTTTGGGGGCGAATTGTCAATCTGTATGCGACTTTGGCCTGCATCTTGCGTATTCATCTCTGTATATACAAAAAAATAGAGGCCATAAGATGATTTCATCTTCATTACAAAGTTTAACCAGCTATACAAATAACCTGCTTGCGGGCCAAAAGGATACAACTGTGGTTGGCGGCGTGCGTATCAATATGCAGGAAGGAACTGTGGTTGAAGAGGGCGGCTGGAAGGATGATGCGATTTCTCTTTCCCCTGAAGCACAGGCCGTTCTTGAGCGCATTGATAATCTAACAAGTAAACTTTCTCTTCTTCAAGCGCAGCTTGGCGGGCGTGAGCTTTCTGAGTCTGAAATTGCACAAATTTCTGAAATCACCGCGCAGCTTGATGATATTTACGACATTGAAACCGTACCGCCGTCTGAATCTTTCCTATATATGACAGAGGCCAATAGAGAGGTTGGTACACGCCTTATTTCTGAAATTTCTAACATCTATGAAAGCATTCCAGATGGAGCGCTGCCAACAGATGCCCAGCAGGCAGACCTTGACCGGCTTACAGGTGAGCTTGACGCACTGCTCGACCAGAGCCGTGTACGTGCTAGCCATAATATCGCAGATCTGCCAGCAGATATTGGTGAGGAAGTTATTGCGCAGTTTGCGGCTCTTACAGAGCTTCTTGCAAGCAGTGAGACCCTTACGGCCACCCAGGCAGAAACAGCCGCAGCTATTGCACAAAATATTGATAATGCCTTTACGGAGTTTGGCGTAGAAAAGCCAGCACGTGAATTAAGCGAGGCTGAACAAAGTAAGGCTGATAAGCTGATGGAGGAGATTGCAGAACTTTTTGAGCAAGCTGAATCCACATCGCTCAGTTCGTTCCTGCTTGAATCTCGCGCTCAAAGTACCTCACTCTTTTTAAGTATTCTTAACGGTAACGATGCCGGAAGCGAGGACCCATTTGAAGCGCTTCTAATGGGCATTCAAAACAGCAATACATCCAACATAAACGCACGTCTTTAAATGCAAAAAGAGCCCCTCGGGGCTCTTTTATTATCGATTAGTTATGCAGTGCGAAAACGCCGTCTTTTTCACGTACTTCCATACTGTAGCCAGGGCGGTACTGTTTGGCTGCCTCAAGAAACATTAAATTATTCAGCAGAGTTTCTGGGTTGCCTTTGCCAAGGTTCAGTTGGTAAGATCTGTCAAATGCGGAGCCTGATTTTCGGCCACGGTTTCCAAGTACTTCTTGCAACATTGATTGGGTGAAAGGTAAGGATTCGAGACACGCTTTTTCAGTACGTTCTTTCCA
>JAPKEQ010000014.1 GCA_028821995.1 Alphaproteobacteria bacterium | reverse complement strand
GCACTGCTGATTGTTGCACTCATCTATGCTGTTTGGACAACCGCCTTCGGCGAATCCAGTGACGCAGACACAACAGACAAAGAGCTTTCAACAACAGAAGAAGGCATTGAAATTCAGGACGCTGCCAAGAACAACAGTGACATCATCAACCTGATGGTTCGCATTTTGTTCAAATCCCCGGCGCTTGTTGTTGCTAAAACAGTTGCAACGGATATCAAAATTTTGCGCTTTTTTACGCCCATTGCAGCAACAGTTGGCGCCTACATTGGTTCAACAATGGCGTATGAAAGTTTTGGTATCATTGGCCCCCTTATCTACATGCCGCTTACGGCACTTGCATCCTTGAGCTTTTACTACGGCCCAAAAGGCAACCATAACCGCCTTGCTCTCCTCTCTTTTTGGTGCGCGCCGGTTACGGCTCAACTGATGGCGCACATGACAGGTTATGTGCCTGTTGTCGCACTTGTGATCAATGTCATGTTTATTATTGGCTGGGTCATTGAGTTTGGAAAAGAAGTTCAAAAAACTTACTTTAATAAAGAGTAAGCCATACCGACAAATACTAAAGGCCCCCTTATTTAAGGGGGCCTTTTTTTCGTTTCAGGGTTGCTTAGGCAGCATTTTTCTTGCAGGGCTGTATGTATGTTTCAAGTTCAGGCACAAGCGCCTGAAGCTCAGACATACATTTACCACCATTTCTTAGGTTTAGCAGCAGACACATGGCATCGTAGCAGCCAACTTCACCGGTGCTTCGTGCAACATCCAGAGCCTCCTCGCCCTTTTTCAGTGCAAAGCTTCGCATTGTAGCCAACGGCCTACGATTACAGCTTTTTACCATATAAAGAAGATCACAATCGGGCATTCTTTCCTCCTCTGGAAAATAAAAAACGGAATTTTAGAACATGTAAGCCTTACGGCTCAGTCCTAAGGGTATAGGAATAGAGGCGCACCTTATCAACTGTTACTGAATTTAAAAAGAAAAAAAGGCACCCTAACTTAAAGGGTACCTTTTAATTTATCATGTCTTTATATCACGATTAAAATTATCGCCAAGAGTCATTTGCATGTCTTCAACGCTCACATCCATTGCAGCCCAGCGCTGCGGGCCTGTAGGATGCGTATTGAAAACAGAAAACTCTTCTTCCATGTGGTCAATACTTTCAATAGCCTTCTCGCGCAGCCCCTCTAGCCAGCCTTCATCTTTTAAAGAGCCGTCAAATTTTCTATAGGACCTTTTCTCTTTAAGCTTCTTTTTAAGAGCACGCTTATAACTTACAAAGCTCCAGTGCAAGGCAACTGCCATATGAATGCGATTTTGCCACCCTATTAAGGCAACAGCACCACCATCAGCCAGGTACTCTCGGCGGCGCATGTAAGCACGCTCCATGAGACCAAGCGCTCTCATATAAAGGCCGCTAAAGCCCCACAACGCTGTAAGAAGTGCCATATCTTGCCACCCATACAACGAGGATATCGCAACTAAAGGCAGCGCAATAACCATAGAAAGAAAGGAAAGGATGATGTTGTGTTTAACAACAGCACCCCCAAAAAGGCGTTCGTTATCTTCGTGCAGCAGGTGCGCAAGCTCATGCGCCATAATGGCCCTAAGCACGTTTTCTGAGTAAGCAAAGTTACCAGTACTTACAACAAGAGTTGCATTGCCGCCATGAGGCCTTGCAGAAAAACCTTGTACTTCATCAAGCTCAAACACAATAAGGTCTGGCCGCCAGTCTATGTCGGCCTTCTGGCATAGCTCCTCAAGAATTTGCTTCGCTTTTTGGTATTCAGGCGCACTCTCCTTTAGAGCATCACCTTCAAATTCGTCCAGAATATGTCCAAAACGCTTATATATACTCAACCAAGAAAAACCATAAGCAGCCGACATATATAAAACAGCGCCCATAAATGTAAGGAAACCGCCATATATAAGAAAGATCAAACAGATAATCACAGGATATAGCGCACCAGAAAATATAAACCGCTGATGCCACATTGCACTTTCTTCATGCCACTTGGCATAAGGGGCAGGGTCTCGCCCTGCAGGAACCGTATAGCGCATAAAAACGCCTCATAAGCTTTAGAAAATGTAAAAGAAGATTTAGATTTCCTGTAGCCTATCGGCGTTTTTAGTATTTGGATAGCTCTTTTTAAATTTTGAGATTAATTGCCAACCATTTGAGATGGCGCGGAACGTCAAAAGTCATATAGTTTTTCATGCGGCGCTCAAAAAACTACCGTTCAATATCACAAGAAATTTCCCCAACCTCAATATCCATTCCACTATACCGAGAAAATGACCCTTCCCCATAATGGTTCTCAAACTCCGCAGCAATACTTTCTGCGGCATGGGCCTGTATATAAAATTGTTCCAAATGGCCAAGCTCGTTAATGCTGCCTATAATTTGATAATCAACATCCTCATAGCTTACCATGCCGCGCTCCACCTGCTGTGCTACAGCATCAAATTCTTTAAAATGAGAAAGGGCCCGTTCGCTGTACTGCGCGTAAGCCTCAAAGGCATTGTCTCCTGCATGGAGTTCCGCATAAGCTTGCATGTACCCATGCGCTTCCTCATCTTTGTCACCAAATTCAACATTTTGTTCTACAACAAAGGCATTTGCCTTGCTGCGCAAATATGCAAGGTCACTTGGCGTACACACCTCAGACATTTCAGCAGGAACAGCTGCGTTTTTATCATAGTTAAGATCAGGAGACTGATGCGCAGCAGCAGATCCAACTCCCACAGACATCGCCGCCCCGATAAGAGCACTTCCTGTAAAAATTTTACTCATAAAATAATAATCCCTCCCTATTCATATATATTTATGAAAAGGCACATTAACCCGTTACTGAACATAAAAAAGCCACCCCGAAGGGCGGCTTAATTTCGCTTTTATAAGATGCACTTTATGGGTGCTATTCAGAGGCCTTGGTTTTGTCACCCTTAAACAAGGTCAAGCTTGAATGGGGCAAAGCCCGCATGGCCAGCACCATAGGCAAAACAAAGTATCCAAAGGCAAGTCCGACGCAAAAACTAACAACTGTCAACACGCTATCCTCCACAGAAAGGCTCAAGGAATAAAAAGGTAAACATAGTACTCATTACAAGAAGGAGCCAACATACGCTAAATCCAAGGCCTGTCAACAGCAAAAAAGCACATTACAGACAGAAATAGCCCTGCGGTACACAGCCCTCCCTTTTGTATTTATCAACAAAAACAAGAGCACCTTTATTTTTCTTCATTTTTTTTGCATTCACCCCTTGAAATTCTTCCATATGTGCAATATTTCCATTTGTGCAAAAGCGTAATCCGTGTAATACTACAAATAATAGGTATATGAATAACCGTAATGGTATATTACTACCATATAAGGAAATTTTAAAATGACAAAAAAGACAACTGATAGCCCTTACAACTTACCTGAGGCGCTAAAAAAGATTTTAGATAAGAACGGCATGTCAGCATCTGACCTGTCTCGCCAATCTGGCGTATCAATGGCTACACTATCACGCATCCTTGGCGGACAAGTAAGCCCTTCTCTTGATAACGTGGTAAAAATTGCCACTGTCCTTGGCGTATCGCTTGATAGCCTCACTGGTGGCAGCACAACATTTGCTACGCTAACAGCACCAACAACAGATGATAAGCCAGAAACACGCGGTCGCCGCAAGGAAGACCTTGGGTTTAACCCAGAGCAAGACATCCTTGTCAGTTACCAACTTGAAAATACGGCATTCAGCCAAACAGAATGCGCCAACCTTCTTGTAAGCGCCGCAAACGGTGACTGGGTAGAAAGCTGGACTGGCTCTCTTGTAGACCATGAAACGGTTCCGCAAGTTAAAATGCTTGAAACAAAGCGCGTAGACAGTAAAACCGTCAACGTCTCTCTTGTTATTCCACAAGAAATGGTAGAAGCCGGCTCTATGGTGAGCCTAATTAGCGTTATGAGCGCGCCCATTACATCTACAGGCGCACGCATTGTTGATGCCCGCATCCCTGTAGGGCTTGCCCGTACATTTAAAACGCCATCTTACGGTGTTATTGGCCTGCGCGATGCAGCCAGCAAATATGGCCGCCCTCTTTTAAGCACAACTATGCGCCCAATGAATGGCCTTTCGCCTAAAATGTACGGCCGCGCAGTTTACGAAACCCTTAAAGGCGGCGTAGATATTACCGCTGACCCAACAATGATGCACAGCCTGCCAGACAACAGCTGGCGCCGCCGCTTCCGCTTTATTGCAGAAGCCACATTTAGCGCGCAGCAAGAAACAGGCGAAACCAAATACCACGCGGTGAACATTAGCGCACCCACAGTTGAAGACATGAACGCACGCGCAGAATACGCAAAAGAGCTCGGCCTTAACATGGTGCTTGTTGATAGCAGCGCCGTTGGTTGGGCAGCCCTTGCAAGCGTTGTGAACTGGTGCCAAGACAACGATGTTATGGTTGGCGCAATGGGCGGACGTAGCCTGATGAGCGCGACCATGAGCGAAAGCCTTATTGCTAAGCTCCTTCGCTTTACAGGATGTGACATGGTGAGCATCGGTAGCCCGCTTCGCGGTGATACTGGCAACCGCCGCCATGTAAAAGGTATTGTTGATATGCTTGTTGAAGATGCGCCTAAGCAATCTGAAGAATCAGGCATTATGTTTGACCAGCCATCTGTTGGCGGTGCCACTGTATGGCCTGCCGTTGGCGGCGGTCACAACCCATGGCACTTCCCTCGTTTGATGGATGCAATGGGCGATGACATGATTATTCAATGTGGCGGCTCTGTTATGGGTCACCCTTGGGGTCTTGGATCAGGTGCTACGGCTTGCCGTACTGCTATTGAAGCCATTGCACAAGCCCGCGGCGAAGGCCACAACCTCAGCGTTGATGGTCGTACAATTCTTCAGCGCGCAGCACGCTATAACAGCGAGCTAAAAGCAGCGCTTGAGTTCTGGAACGAAGGTGCCTTCCTGTTTGGCGTTGTCAGCGGAAATGCTGCAACCGGCGCTAAAGTGGAAGAAACCACAACAGCTCCGCAAGTTGTAACGCCCCTTAAACCTGTAAAAGATGATACGCGTCCAAACTTGGATGATTAATTTTAACCCTGGCTATGCAGGCATCACACAAGCACGGTAAGTGCGAAGTGAAGAGGCCAAGCGGCCGATCAAAAGCCTCAGGGCTTTTGGCGAAGAAAAACAATTGATTTTAGGGGTATGGAATAGACCTAAAATTCAAAGAACCGTTTTTCTTCAAGATAATATTTGCGGGCTGAATGTTTTGCAAAAACATTCAGCAAAAGCAAACAAAAGGAAAGACAAAAACATGAGACGTTTTGAAACATTTTCATTCCTACCGCCTCTTACGAGCAACCAAGTACACATGCAAGCACAAGATATGCTCGGCAAAGGCCAAGTGCCAATGATTGAGTTTGCAGACCAGCCAACACCTGAAGAGGTGTACTGGAAAACATGGCCAATTCCTGAGCACAAAGAAGTTAGCGCAAGCTGGGTTATGACGCAAGTTGATGCCTGCAGCCGCCGCTTCCCGTACTCGTATGTTAAACTTAGCGGATTTGATCCAAAGAAGAAAACATACGGACAGAGCTTTTTGGTTAAGATTCCTCTGGAAATGAACTAGGCTTTAGACTTCAAAAACACCCTGCAGGCGCGGGGTGTTTTTTTGTGACCTGCACCTCGGTGCTTCATAGTCGCATGCGAGGCGAGTAGCCGAGCCGCAGGCCTAAGGGGCTGCGGCGGCAAAAAAGAGTTCTTTTGGGATTGCTGGCAAAACCAAAAGGCTCAAAAACTTTTTTGCCAAGATAATACTTCGCGGGGCATCACTTTTTGAAGAAGCGCAGCGAATAAAAAAAGGTAATGCTAAGAGCGAAGAGTCTATAATAAAGAAAAATTGAAAGCGTAAAGCAAAGATAAAAAAGGCCCCCAAACGGGGACCTTTTAGGTTTCTTTCGAGTAGCTTAGAAAAGCTTTTTTTGGTAGCACACTACAGCAAATGTTCCCATGACCAGCGGATAGGGCAATGTTAGCATAGCTGCCATTGCCATCAGCGCCTTAAAAGGGATTGGAACATTGAACTGTCCATGAGCCACATAAAGCGCAGCAAAGGCAGCAACAACCAAAACCAGCATGATTGCAATGCGAGTCGAGAATGCTTTATTGAACATTAGAGTTTCCTCACAGAAAGCGCGCCATAAAGACGATTTGAAAAGGCGCGAAAGGTTTCATTGTACCTTATATATGGGGATGGTTTGTCCCTTTTTCAACTCTGCACAAGCAAAAGGCCCCCAAACGGGGGCCTTTTAATAGCTTAAATCGATTCAGGCAACTGCCTTTATTTTCTGCTCTTTGCTGAAATAGCCATCAGCTGCTGCAAGCAGCATAAACACAGCACTTGCCCAACCAGTGGCTGACAATGTCAGCATTGCTGCCAGGGCGGCGGCCTGAGGGCTTGCAAAGTCCATAACAGAAGTAAATACATAAGCCACAGCAAGTACAGCAGGAATAAGCCGAATCCATAGAAAGAACATTCCTGCCGGCGAAAAAGATGCCATGCCGTGACGTTTCGAAAAGCCGTCAAACTCAATCATCATAGTTATAAACGCCAGCAGCATTCCAGCTTTCATGACATACCGCTGCAATTCTGTTATCGAAATTTCTCCAGTCCAGCCGTCATGCAGAACAGCAAAAGCAACCATTCCACCAAAAAATCCAAGGACGGTGCCGAGAACGTACATATTAAATGCCAAAGATACTTTTTTCATTTTGAGATTTCCTCATGAGAGTGCGCGCCATATAAGACGTATATAAAAGGTGCGCAAGGTTTCGTTATATTCGGTATATTGTGTTGCCTTTGTTATTTTGCAAGTTTTTCTTTTTCCATTGACGTATACAGCTCCCGCCCGTAGGGTCATCCCCGACTTATAAATCTATTCTTTTCCTTTTTTTGGAGCATATCCAATGAACCCCAACCTTGCCAAAGCAGAAAAATTTTTAAACGCAGCGCAAATGGCTATTCAAGAAGCGCCCAAACATATGAGAGCTCAGCGCTTCGATCAGGTTAAGCTTCATGCAGATGCAGCACTTGGTCTGTTTAACGAGGTCAAAAACATGATTGCTCGCGGCGAAGTATCTGCGAGAGAAGTTGTCGAACTCATTAACCTATCCGATAGCGCCACTGCCGAGCTATTCCATGGGCTAAAGCACCTTGAAGGTTTTCTTCAAGAGGTTGGAGAAGACAACAAAGAAGTTGCAGACATGCTGCGCCCTATGGCTGAAGCGCTCAAAGCTTTTCTGAGCCTCGCTCGCATCTAAGCGCTACCGCTCTCCTATTTCTGGGTGGTTATTTTTTGTTGCACCCAAAGCTGCGCAAAAATAAAAGAAGGCATGTTAGCCTTCTTCCACCCTTTGATATAAGGATATTCAGATGAATTTTTTAACTCTCAACCTCCATCAGCTGATCAATAAGATTGCAGACCCACGCAAAGACGTGCTCCAACGCATCTATTATGATTACAACACCTTATTCCATATCGCACCTGGCTCAAGCCATAACCACCAGGCATGGCACCCTCACGGCTATGTGGATCACGTTGCTGAATGTCTGCGCATCAATGAAGTGACCTATGACAGTTTGGAACGGATTCGCCCTGTTGGCTTTACCAAAGGGAGTGCAAGCGTTGTGCTTTTCTTTCATGATATTGAAAAGCCTTTCAAATACGCAGATCCGAGCGATTCGCGGGTTTCCGTTTGGCATAGCGAGCTTCAGTATGTGATTCCTGGTTATTGGGAACATATCAAAAAGCGTATTATTCTAGATCTCATGGCAAAATATGATTTTGCCCTTTCTGATGATGAATGGAACGCCCTGAAATATACCCATGGCGAAGGCGATGACTACCGTAAAGATATGCGCGTTTCTACGCCGCTGGCTGCCCATGTTGGCAATTGTGACCGCTGGAGCGCGCGTGGCTGGCCCAAGGACGGAAAAGGCCTAGGATAAATCGATTTTAAACAGCTCCCACAAGGGGGCTGTTTTTTGATGTTGACAGCCAAGAGCTATTCCCCTATTTTCTGCGCTCCTATTACCCACCGTACCGTTTGAAAAGAGAGACCCTATGACTGAGAAAACGTCCACCCCTGCCCTGAATATTGCACGCGCTTATATGGGCATGGCCCAGCAGGTTCAAACACAGTTGGTTTTTGAACCTATGCGTAAATACAATGCAATGATGATCAGCTTTGCCATCACGCCGCAGGCCAAACAAGCCGCTTTTCTTATGAATGAAGGCACAGAGCGCACCATTGCCCTCTCAAAAGCCATCAGCAAATCGCTGTAAAGTAAATCGAACATTAAGCTCCCCCATTCAAAGGGGAGCTTTTTTATTAAGTTTGCTGTTTTGGTTTGACCTTCCCTCCTCAAACGTATACAAAGAGGTGATTTCTATCTATCTTCCCTTTCCCCAAACTCATGGAGAGTTCTATGACCGACCAATCCACAAGTCAGCCCAACGTTGAAGTTCTGCTCAGTCAGATTAGCGCTGAAGCAAGCAAGCTTCATGGTATGGATGAAGATAACCCCAAAGCTGTTACAGAAGCTGGCAACACACTGCTTAAGCTACTTAAAGAGTTTGCAAGCGTTCCTGGCACAAGAATCGCGGAACCCTGCCAAATTATTTTTCAAATGGACAGCCCTCTTCAAGCCGTTGAAGCTGCTGAAAACCTTGTTGCTGAATTTTCAACAGAAATGGCAGAAGTTGGTGCCGATAGCGATGAAGGCCAAAGCCTTTTGAGCATGGCAAAAATTCTGTTTTTCATTGCAAGAACCTACATTGATGAACGGCAGGCCACTTACGAAGCCTTTATGACCACAAATAATATTGAGGTTTAATCGATCCATAAACAGCCCCCATAAGTGGGGCTGTTTTGCTTAAGATTTTTTCATAAAAAACCTTTTCAATTGACGTATACAGCCATTGCCCATAGTCTGAGCTCAATTCTATATCTTATTTTTCTTTTCACATTGGAGGTACGCTATGTCAGCTTTTGATGCTGCGACCCTTGTTTCTGAATCGATTCAGGACTTTCAAAAAGCTCTCATGAAAGTTCGTGAAGAGAGCCTTATGCCGGCAGAGCTTCATATGACAATATCCCTTGGATTGCTTGATAAAGCACTTGAGATAAAAAGCAAAACAAGCCTTTTTGATCATGGGTTTACCCGTGATGAAGAATTCCGTATGGGCCTTGCGCAAATTGGCATGCAAATCCAAATCATTGGTGAGAGCTTTAAGGTTTTTGCTAACCCTGACGGCGCCAGCAGAAGTGCTGAAAGAGCCATTTACTTGCAGATGCATAGCTTTTTTCATAAGCTCTGCGAGTACTTTGATGAACTTTGTGATATGCGACCTATCCTGTAACTTTATTCTGTCCGAGAGGATAACACCATGTCTAAAGATTCAACACAAGACCTGTTTTTTCAGGTTATTAAACACATCCAAGAGGCCGCCATAGGGCTCTATAACAATAAACCAACAGTTGCAGATATAAATCAGCAAATTGCCAGAAACGCTCTAAATGAGCTCATTAAGCGGCAAAACAGCCCCTACAATGAACAAGAATATGAAGGCAATAGCGAGACCATCTCTTTCATGGTGGGTTCAATCATGTTGGTGATAGAAACCAAAGATGCCTTAATACAGCACGGCGACCCTGATAACCATATCCCCTTGTGCGATGATATTATTCAAGATATCCAAACCCTGGGCACTCTTATTGGCTTTACCTTACGTATTATTGAGGAGGACGATGATGACGAATGATCTCTCAATGCAAAACAAATATCTTACAAGCTTCCTTATTCATTTCTATAGCGGGCACAACCCTGTTTTAGATATTGATGGCAGCATTTTGAGCATAAAACAGGCCAGAATCCGCCTCAGTAGTTTTATTTCTACCGCAGGAAGCCCCCAAATGCTTATTACACTTATGAATGTTGAAGGGGAAACGGATGACGCCAAACTTGCAAGTCTGCTTCAGCTTATTCGCCAATGCCGCGCACAAGCTGAAAACGAGAGTAATCCACAAGTTAAGACTTACTGGAATCTAAGGGCAGAAGTTGTGACCATAATTCATGGCTATTTCAGAGATTCTGTCTATCCTTAAAAAATCGAGACGACACCCCTTGCCAAATGGCAGGGGGTTTTTATTACACGGTGTAAATTGTATTCAAAAGAGGAAACATGTTGCTGCTTTAAATAAAAATCGTTAAAGTTCTGCTTATATTACACCTTCTTTTCTTTTTTAAGAGAGGCTCTCAATGCCCAAGCCCCCCCTCCTTTTCAATCCGCTTTTCATGCATATTGATCAAGAAAAAGCACCTGACCTGATGGCAGCGCTTTGGCGCCTAAAACTTGATGGTATTACCGCTTATGAAGCCCAATCTGCAGCAATGATGACACTTGCACAGCTGGTTGAAACCTATTTGAGCGCTGGCGGAGATGCACTAAAAATTGTGCATATCTTCCAAATCAAATCTAACAGCCTTGCAGAAGCGATTCGAGATATCAATGGCTGCATGGTGCACTGGCAAGGTTATGCTAACATTATGGAAGAAAACCAAGAACGGAGCGCCGCTCAAAAACAAGCCATCCAAAGCGTTGCGGACGTGTTTGGGATTCTCAACCGTGGCCTTATCAACCAATCCAAGCAGCAAAGCTCAAATTAATATTCATATAATCGAACCTATAAAAGCAGCCTTTTTCTAAAGGTTGCTTTTATATTGCAGTATACAATTAACCGCGTTATCAATAGCATAATTCATTTATCTTTCTTCTTTTTTTCTTTGTATGGAGGTTCCTCATGGAACTTAGACCTGAAGCAGGTTTTGGCCTTGCTGCAATTCTTTTTATTCCTATTGTTTTTGTTTTGTTTATGGCTTTTGCCATCTTTTTGGGCTATATCGGCGGCTCTATCTTTGATGGCATCATGGGTACAAACGCAACGCCTATTTGGATGTTTGCTGGCCTTGTCGGTGTTTATAGCTCAGGAAAAACAGAACTTAATGGTGACTTTACTGTCTTTGGTAAGTTTATTATTGGGCTTGCTATGATCCCTATCGCAGCTTTCTTTTCTTGGTTCTTGGCCATTTTTGCTGTTTGGTTTGCCCCTGGTACAGCATATGAACTTACAGCTATGATTGGCTTTGATGGCAATTTTCAATCTTTGGCCTTTTGGGGCACTCTGGTTGGCGCTTCTATCCGCTTTATTCCATCAATTATTACTGCGGGCATTGCACTAGCCTCTCAATAATCGATACACAGCAAAAGGCTCCCCGTTTGGGGAGCCTTTTTTGTTAATCACATTTATTTACGAAAGGAGGTTTTAAAGCATGCCTAGCAGGTTAATACACATATCGCGGATCAACAAAATCTCGCGTTTTTTCTGCTTCTTCTATTTTATAAATGCCTGCCATAGGTTTACGTTTAAGCCATGTCTCTACAAGGCTTTTTTGTTCTTCACTCGTTAGCTTAGCAAGCTTATCCTCAATGCTTTCAACAAACACCTCAATATCAGCATAAGATAAACGCCTAAAATCGCTTTTAAGTTGTTCATATAAAATTTTACGGACCTGATGGCTATTAATCCAAATAGGAGGTACAGGTGAACGCTTTGCCATCTGATCATCAATATAGGCTTGAAAAATCATTTCTGGTGTAATGAGATACCCCGCAAGAGAACGGTTAAAAAGTGTTGTACCCTGTGCAAAAACCGCACTGCTAAAACAGAGTAAAACGAAAAGGTGTCTCATAATCTTCATAAAAAAGCCGCTTTCTTTTTTTGTTATGTTTAGTTTATGGGATTTGGATACAAACCTCAAGCCTTGCTTTAGAGTTCACGAGCACAAGCGTGCGCGCTAAATTTCCTAGTCTGGGGCAATTTTGAGCGGGCGAAGCCCAAGATTTAGGTTTGAGTGCGCAGCAACGAAAACATCTAGCCACATATGCGCAGCTATATGCGAAAAAGCTAATTAAAAGGAGCAACACCCTAGCCTCTAAGGTCTCTTTTCAAAAGGTCTAAAGCCAAACCAAAACGCCAAAACGCCGCCAATAATAGCATAATCTTCCTGCGCAAGCGGAATGCCATGAGAGCGCGCGTAAAGATACCAGCCCATGGCAGCAAAGGTAACAAGTGGCCTTACCACGCTTCTTAGCCTATTGCTAAATACGTCATCTTTTACAAAGGTGGATATATCATGAGCACGTGCATCTTTTACAAAATCATTCAACTGCGCCCGCGCCCGCTCATCTTTTGAAAGGTAGGCATCTACGCCTTTAAGTACTGCACTTACAGTTCCTTCATCTACGCCAGCACGCGCAGCAATTGCGTCTTTTCCTCTGCTAAGCACAGATAAAACCCCGCCCGCTAAACCAAGTAAACTCACAGTGCACTCCCCCTCTCTTGTTTGCCATATAAGCATGACATTTCAAACAAAAGTTGCGAAGAAGCCTTGATCTAAAAGATAAATCGCCCTATACCTCATTCAATTAAATATCTTTATTCACTTTTTTTGGGAGGAAAATACCCCATGAGATCCCCCTTGAAGTTCATTCAAGATTGGCTTAAAGCCTGTCATCAGGCTGTCAATGACTGCAATGAACATGAAACCACCATCAGGTTTGAAAAATTGCCTAATGGCATTATTAAACGTACGGATCAAGTATGTTCAAGCTCAGGCATAATCAACACATACGCTGAAGGTTCCGATCCGAGAGTCGTGATCTATCAAAACACTGAAAATTTCCCGCCATTTGCAAAAGAAGAGCTAGAACTTGCCATTGCCGATGCCATCGCCCGCGGCCTCTTCACAAAAGAAGATGTATACGCTGCACAAAATAAACGCAGCTAAGCGCATCAAAGCAATCGATTTAAGCCCCGCATGTTGTGGGGCTTTTTTCCTATTCCACCCTTGAAAAAACAAAAAATTAACTCTATATAAAGACCACAACTCAAACTTTCTTCACGTTTCCTTACAAAAAAGGGGCCTTTCATGGCTTTAACATTTACCCCACGCAAGCTTGCCATTGGCGGTATCCTCATCATCTTGACGATGTTTGCTATCGACCTTATGTTCGAAAGCCACTCAGAGCGCAAAGCGCGCAAACAGGCCGAAATTGCTGAACTGGTTCAAGTTCAAAAAGATCATGAATCTTCGATTGTACATCTGCTTGCTCAGCGCACTCGTTACGAAGAGCGCAATGCTGCTTTGGACACTTCCTACCGCCACACAGATGCAAGGCTTGCCCAACTCCAAGCCCAAGCTGAAGCCGCACAGCTTCAGCAACAAACAGCAACAAATAACCTGCAAACACTTGCAGCACAAATTGCCGCAGAGCAAAGCCGCCTTACAAGCCTTGAAGCGCAAAGCGCTGAATTTGAAAGTCTGCTGAGCAGCATCTCCAAACATGAAGAGCGGGCGATGACTGTTGCACCTCATGTTGAAAACGGAGCGATTTTCTCAAGTCAAATCTTTGGAAGTTGGAATGACTACCGTGTCACCAATATTGCAGCAGGCTACACGACCTACACCTTCCGGCGCGGTCCAGTAACTTTTCTCCACCAAGACCTTGACCCCCAAGGGCTTGCGGCAATGTCCTCTTGCATGGAGACAGGGAAGTGCCTAACTGCAACCTTGCAAACACTGCTAAAGCATGAACAAAAGCACACGCTTGGCGATAATATAAGCGTAGAAAAACCAACGTCCCTTTATCAACTGACAGATTGGGATGCGCGCGTTGTGTTTATCTACTACACCCTTGATGTTGGCATGCCTGTTGTGGCCTTCAAGTTCAGTGAAATGGCAAACGCACAAGAGCTTCACGCAGAAGCTGACCTCCTGCGCGATCAGCTTTTGAGCCAATAAGCTTATCGCAAAAAACGAATGATTTAGCCCCACATATTGTGGGGCTTTTTCTTTTATTTACTTGCAAAAACCTAAAATATTAATGTATACATAAATTACTTAATGCATCTTTTCCCTTCCCTTTTTGGAGTTCACCATGGAACGTAAACATAAAGAAATTCTTGGCCTCGTAAGCATTGCCCTTTTCATTATTATCATAGCCTTTGCTTACAGCGGTAGCACGCTAGATGAAGAACAAGCCCGCTATGACCGTCTTGTTGTTGAAAACGCGCAGCTTGAAGCCAAGCTTGAATACCTGCCTCAGCTCAATGCTGAAATCCTTAAACGGCATGAAACCCTTACTGAGAAAGAAGCAGCTCTTGTAGCTACAGAGAAGGCCGCACTGGAAGCACAGCAGCGCCTTAGCGCGCTGCAAGCAGAAGGCAAAGCCCTAGAAGACACGCTGGCAAATATTGCTGAATTTGAAGCTCTGGCACTGGCTGTCTCCACTGTAAAGGTTCAAGAAGACAGCTCCTCCATTTACTGGGGTGGTCAAGTGAAGATTAAACGGACAGTTTACCCTGCCCTTGAGATTATCATTTACAGCCACCCTCTCGGACAAAACATTGTCGCTTTTTCTGAACTTTCAGAAGAAGCCCTTGCAAATGTGACCGGATGCCATACAAGCGCTTTGCCTTGCGTAAACATGACCGCGCTCCACCTTGGCAACCGTAATGGCATTGATTACGATTGGGATGCCGGCCTTGCCATTTTTTGGACGGGACGCAACAGCCAATCAACAGAGGTTCGTCATTTCCGTGACTTTGATAATGCAGCGGCAATGCGCCTTGCTGAAACAGCAAAAAACCTGCAAGCAAAAGCTGCGACAACGCAGCGTTAAGCTTATATAACCGACAAAAAATCCCCCGCTATATTGGCGGGGGATTTTTTTATCTTCGATCAAAGGATTAGGTGCCGTCACCTTTATCCTTTGGCATGGTTTTGCGGTAACGGCGCTGATGATGCTTCATCATAACCAAGCCGGGAATACCCACACAAGCGCCAAAAATGACAGACCAGCCTCCTGCGCCCAGCATACCAAGGGTGAGAGAGCCAACAATGGCAACAGTCAAAATTGCCATAGCTTTGTAGGTTTTATTCCAGTGAATTTTATGGGGCATAAAAGCCTCCTTTTAAAAGAGTGAACGGAAAGAGAGAGAGAGAACGATTGCTCCACATATGGGGATGCAGGGAGAAATTGTCAAGGGGGCCATACAAACAAAAAGCCCCCTGTTAAAGGGACTTTTTAATCGATTTAGCCATATTCTATGTAATGAGGGTTTTGAAACCTCAAAAGCAAAGCTTCTGCAGGACGATCAAAGATCATCTCAGCAACTTCCACAGCGGTTGTAATCACTTGATTATAGCCTTCTTCGTGGAGCGCTCTGATTTCTTGTTCGCTCCCAACAAAATTGATATGTTTTCGCATCAATAGATACAAGTACATATTATGGCTTTCCATTGCAGCTTCACACCAGCGTCTTTGAGCCATTAGTGCAAAAACATCAATAACAGCATCAATGACTTTGCCATGTCCGCCTTGGCGCTTTGCAAGCTTGATGGCATACTCTGCCTCAGCATTGCCGCAACCACGCATCAGTTCAAATACTTCTGATTTTGGCATATTGTAAACCTCATTTGTGAAGATGTTTACAATAGCATCGCCAGTGTTTTTATTCACCCGTGAGAGAAACAGGCGGCAAAACAGAGCATCAAACCCTTTCAGGTAATGCTCCCCTGCCCCTTGGTCCAGCATGGAATAAGGCGTAACCGTACGGATCAGCTCCTTTGTGGGGGCGTTCACCAGTACGACGCTTGATTGTCGCCTCTTAGCTTCCGTCATATGATGTATCTCCGTGTGACTTTGCAAATTTTGCCTCAATCACCTTTTCAGGATGAGCAAGAGCATAAATAAGGTGCTCGCGCAGAATGGCAAGCGTTTCAAGATAGATATCCTTGTCTTTAGATTCAAAGACATCTGCCTTACCCGTCAATGGGGCAATATCTCCGCCGCTGCACAAGTACTGCACAAAAAAAGCAGACTTAATGGCATCCACGGGGCGGTTTTCAGCAAGGGCGAGCGGTGCAATCAGACTATGCGCTTTAAGCACCGTTGTTGGTGCGCCTTGCATCGTCATCATATCGTTCATGTTACTGGCTTGGTTTTGCCAATAATCCAAACATGCCTTGCCGGCAAAAAGGTCTTCCAGCTCAAAGCCATCCATCGGCCAAAGGTCTGGGCCGTGTGCTTCAAAATGCAAATCAAAAACCGCTTCAACAAATTTAAGCGCCACGTAAGCGTTTATACCGTCGAGGCAATCTTCAAACACATTTTCCTGAAGCAGTCGAATTAAGTTTGTATGATCAACAGCGCCTTCAGGCGGCTGTTTAACAAGTGTGATAGGTCCCATACGGGATTCCTCCAAAAAAAAGAAAAAGGAGATACGTTAGATTGCATACATCATAAAGAACATAAGGCCCCTTCGCAAGCGGTTTGTAGCCTTTTACAGTAAGTTATATGACGGACATAAATCACGATATTATTTTAAAAGTAACGCCGCTACTTAAAGCGCATGAAGGCCTGCGCCTTAAACCTTATACATGTACCGCAGGAAAGCTCACCATTGGCTATGGCCGTAACTTAGATGATATGGGCATTAACAAGGCAGAAGCAGAGCATTTACTAGCGCAAGATATTAACCGCGCTATTCATGATGCACGGAGCCTTATTAAAGGATTTGACAGCCTATCCCTCACCCGAAAAGCCGTGCTTGTAGACATGAAGTTTAACCTTGGTATAAACCGTTTAAGCCGGTTTAAAAACATGATCTATGCCATTGAAGAACATAACTATAGCCAAGCCTCGTTTGAAATGCTTAACAGCCTCTGGGCCGTACAAGTGGGCGCAAGGGCAACCGTGCTTGCAGAAATGATGGCCCATGGGGCTTAGGTATAAATAACAAAAACCCCCGCTAGTAGCGGGGGTTTTCATCGTTTTATGTTTTATATTCACTTCCCTTTGCATGCTGCACACCTCTCGGCGTTTGCATAAGCTTGGCATTTCCGCCGTACCCCCGTAAGGCTACGGCTCGCTTATTCAGCTCGCATGCATACAGATTAAGCGGCAAGTTGCTTCTGTTCAAGGGCTTTACCAAGCACCTCTTTCAGATTCTTCGAGCAACCTTCGCGCGAGATCATGCGCTCAATTTCAGCCTTCATCAAAGCAGCGCGGGCAGCATCCATTTTGTTCCACTTGAGAAACGGTGCAACAATGCGGCCAGCAACCCCAGGGTTAAAAGCATCCACATACATCACTTTATCAGCCATATATGTATAGCCAGATCCATCAGCATTATGGAAAGCGCGGGTGTTTGAACCAAATGCGCCCCACAAAGAGCGAATTTTGTTCGGGTTTTCACCGTCAAATGCGCTGTGGTTTTCCAAGGCTTTAACAAGCACCAGAGCATTTTCGCTCGGTGCCCCTGCTTGCATAGAGAAGAAGCCATCCATCACCTGTGGGTTTGAGAGGAACTCCGTCTCAAACGCTTTCAGCTCAAGGCTTGCATCCACACCAGCGTGAACCAGTGTACGCAGCGCGCCCACCTTATCCGTGAAGTTAGAAGCCTGCTCAAACTGAGCCTGCGCCATGTCGGTCACGTAGTCTTCCATAGGTTTGTTGGTGTCCATGTCGACCACAAACCGACCCATCATATCTGACAGATGTGTTAGGCACTGGTTTTTAAGGGCACGGCGCCCAGCTTGGGCACCATCAAAAGCCCATTCTTCAGGTACATTTAAGCGTGTGTAATGCTCCATCAGTCCACTCTGGCAACGGCTTGCAATAACTGACTTCAGATAATCATAAGCCTTATGGATTTTATCCAAAGGAATCACATCATACAGCTCCATCATTTGCGAAATAGCCGGTAGCTTGATCATTTCAGCTTTTACAGCGTCATCAATCTTTTGGTCAGCCAGAACCTGATTAACCATTTTCATAATCACACTATCCGATACAGTACTTTTGCCATCCACTCGGCCTTTCAAGCAATCTAAGAGCAGACTTTGCACCATTTCGTAACGGTTGTAGCCGTCACTATCATGCTGTGCAAGGAACACTTTTTGATCTGTTGTCAGGCCTGCATCCATGTAAATTGGCGCACCAAAACCCCGGTTCAGCGAAAGAACAGGTTCTTCTTCAACACCTTCAAAAACAATATCTATATAATCTGTCATAAAGTTAATGAGGCTTTTTTCAGCATCAAATGTAGGCCAACCATTAATGGTTTCATCAAACGGAACATTGAGCGGCATATCTTTGCCATCCGAACCCACCAACCCCACACGAAGCGGAATGTGCATCGGCTTCGTGCCTGTTTTTGCAGGCGTTGCCGGTACAGATTGAGAAAGCGTCAACGTGTATGTTTTCGCATCAGCGTCATAAACGCCGCGTGCGGTAACAGTTGGTGTACCGGCTTGGCTATACCACAGAGCAAACTGGCTGAAATCAGCATCATTTGCATCCGCCATGGCTGCACGAAAGTCATCACATGTTACGGCCTGGCCGTCATGACGATCAAAGTACAGGTCTGTCCCTTTACGGTAGCCTTCAGCGCCCAGCAGTGTGTAGTACATGCCAATCACTTCTGCGCCCTTCTCGTACACTGTTACAGTGTAAAAGTTGTCCATGCTCTCCACCTTTTCTGGGCGGATTGGGTGAGCCATCGGACCAGAGGCTTCAGGGAATTGGAGTGCCTTCATGGCTGCTGCATTTACAATGCGCTCAAGCGGTGCACTGTGCAGATGGCTTGTAAACTGCTGATCACGGAAGACTGTGAGGCCTTCTTTAAGCGTCAGTTCAAACCAGCTTTTGCAGGTCACGCGGTCGCCTGTCCAGTTGTGGAAGTACTCATGCCCAATCACCGCTTCAATAAACTTGAGACGGTTATCATCAGCGGTATCTTTATCGCCAACCAAAAGGCTGTTGTTAAAGATGTTCAGGCCTTTGTTTTCCATAGCGCCGGCGTTAAAGGTATCCGTACCGACAATCATAAACAGATCCAGGTCATATTCACGGCCATAGGCTTCCTCGTCCCACTTAAAGGAACGAATCAGCGAATCCATCGCATGACGAACACGCGGTAGCGTTTCTACCGGCATCCAAATTTCAAGCTTCACGTCGCGGCCGCTCATTGTGGTGAAAGAATCTTCCATCACATCAAAAGCGCAGGCCACAAGCGCAAACAGGTAGCTCGGCTTTTTGTGCGGGTCATGCCATACAGCTTCTCCGCCATGCGTAGAGCCTTCCACACGGTTACCATTTGATAGCACCGTTGGGAACTTTTCAGCATCAGCAACAATAGAAACCTTAAAGGTTGTCATCACGTCTGGGCGATCTGGCCATGGGGTGATTTTACGGAAACCTTCGCTCTCACACTGGGTGATGAACGTACGGTTTTTGCCTTCACCATCCATGTAAAGGCCACTGCCAGATTTGTTTTCGGCAGGGTTAATAACAACCATTGTTTCCAGAGTAAATGTTGCAGGAACATTTTTGAGTGTTAAAAGGTGATTTTCTGTATCAAACACATAATCACCAATCAAATTACCGTTAATCAGAACATTTGTAATGTTCATATCTTCAGCATTTAGCACCATATCTGTGCCAGCTTTGCCATCTTTGCGGATCACGTCCACTTTGGCATATACCGCAGTACCCATTTCTTTGAGGTGAAATGATAATTCCACTTCACCAAATTCAAATGGATATGGGGTGTAATCAGCACGCTTCATTGCGGTGCGTTTTGTATCAGCCATTTTGGCGTCTCCTTGTGTGTAAACTTATATAGAAAAAAGGTAACAGATTTATAAATCCTCTTAAAGTATCAAAGACAAGTATACAAAACAAGTATAAATAAGATTGACGCACAAACCTAATTCATTGTATACATACACAAATAATCAACCTCCCTTCCCTTTCCCTACACATAAGGTTATCTCCTCATGAATAGATTTTTAATTGGTGCAGCACTGGCTACAACCCTTGTACTTGCTGGCTGCGGCGATGATGAAGAAGAAAAGCAAAAAGCGCGCATCGCTGCCAATGCAGCTCTCTTGACGGCTCAGCAAGAAAAAATTACAGAGACAGTGCCGCAGATTGCACAGCTTACTGCCAGACTAAATAGCCTACAAGAAGAGCTGGCTGCTTCTGAAGTAACCATTGCTGAAAAGAACGCTGCTGAAGCGCGCCTTGCCGAACTGCAAGCAAAATCCACTGAGCTTCAAAGCGCACTAACGCGTATTGAAGAATTCCAAGCGCGCGCAAAGCTGGTAAACCCTGAAACGGGTGATAGCCAAGTTCTGCGTATCATTGATGCTACAAATGGCAAACATTGGAATGTTTACCGCCGCATTGAACCTGCATTCAACATCATTACCTACAAAGGTGCTGGGCAGTCAGGAGAAACCCTCCTAAGTAAATTGAGTGAAAAAGCTGCTGTTCGCATAAATGATTGCTTAAATGGTGCAGGATGTATTACTCCTCAAGGTTCAGTACTTACTGGCATCAGCAAGGCACACCGTGTCATAGATTGGGATGCGGGTACCATTACATATATTAATGATGGTGCAGGGAGTGAGGTTCGCATCTACCCCTTTGAGCACTTTGGCGAAGATTTTGCCCAGCGCATGCATGCCGAAGCAGATGAGCTGCGCACGCAGCTGACCTCTCAATAAACACAATCGAAACCTAAAACCACCCCCTATTTCTGGGGGTGGTTTTGCTTTGACAATTTATTTTAGAGCATGGTATACCTTCAAATAATTCATATCTCTTTTCTTTTTTCTTATACTTTTGGAGACGCTCTATGCAACAGCAACGTAAAAGCATCAACCTTGCGCGCGCTGGCCACTGGGCCTGGACAAACCCCTTGCATTTTCTATGGCTAGCTGGCCTCTTTTTAAGTCTTCCTTTTATTCAATGGAACCTGTTTCTGTTTTTTGCAGTGCCTACAATTATGATTGAAGCACTTAACATTTTAGAAAAACCAAGCAAAGAAGGTGAAGACTTAGCATCTTTTGATAAGTTTTCTTTGTCGTTGGTACTTATTGGCTTTATAGGGAGTATTATGTTCTATGCCATCGGCTCTGAAAATGTGTCCATTGAAACCCTTAACACCATCCATAAAAACATAATGTATAGCATTCTTGCTTTGTTTTTCGGGGTCTATTTCTTTGCTGCCAAAACCTATCAAACAGGCAAAACCTTCTATGGCACGATCTCTGAGAAGCTTGAAAAATCTGCCAACGACTGGGACAGGCGCAATAAGAGTGATTAAACCCTCATATCGAATATAAAAAACCTCCCCTAAACGGGGAGGTTTTACTTTGACATGTTTAACGGCTCAGGTTACACAGCCTTAACACATATATCTTTATGCACTTTTTATATTCCTAAAAGGATACAAACATGAAAAAACTTTGGTTTTACAGCACAACATTTGTGCTTATTGTCTGTGCTTATCTGCACTTTAATTACGCAGAACCTATGGCTATTTTAGCGTTTTTTGGCACATGGCTTATCATGCTGTTTGAAGGAAAAAACCTTGGTCTGAGGCTCTTTATTTTTGCTATAGCCTGGTGGTTTTTTGCTATGGACTATGCACTTGTGCAGCAAACACGCCAAGCCAGTGAAACCATGTATGGCTTTAGCCTTGGCTGGCTTAGCTTGCTTGTTTTAATTGAACGCTGGAAAACTTACATCCCCCTACGCCAAGAGCGTCTATAATCGATAAAAAACCTCCCCATCGGGGAGGTTTTTTGGTTGGCTTTATGCGTTTTGAGTCACCTCTGACGTCTCTCGCACTGCGAGCAACCCGCTCCTTGCCATTACAAGCAAACTTGCGCCAGCTGTTATTGTCATCAGCACAAGCAGAGCCATCATAGCTGCTTTCACTCCATACGCTTCTGCCACCGGCCCTGCCACAAAAGTAAGCGGTACAAAAGCCATTCTGTGGAGCACACTGCCAACGCTCAGCACAGTAGAACGCCTACTGCTTTCAATCCGGCGGTTAACTGCCGCTTCCATAAGCGGCCTGCCCATGCCCCAGGCAAGCCCGCCAAGGAAAAGTGCGTAGATACCTGCGCCAAACGGAAGTACAACAGCAAGCCCGTATGAGAGAAGCGGAAGCGCAGCAATAATGGCCACCATGTGCACAAAACGAAGCCTGCTTTCTAGGGCGTAAGCAAGGCTAGAGCCAAGCGCATTTACCATCATGCCGATCGCCATCAAGAGACCAAATTGTTTGATATCAATACCGCCTTCAATCCAGTAACTTTGGTGCAAGAAGAACATCAAATTACACACCACAAACACACTGCTACTAAACAACAGAATGCTCGCGACTTCCTTGTGTCCTGCAAGGGCGTATTTTACAACACTTGCCATCTCTTTTATTGGGTTATTTTTAGCAGATTCCCTTTGACGCTCCACCTCAACAAGTTTCAGCGTAAACAGCGCAGCAACAGCCATAGATACGGCACTTAATATTGCGGGAAGCTCTACGCCAACACTGTAAATGTAACCACCAAGCAGCGCACTTACTGCCGCACCCACCATACCGTAGGCGTGCATGCGTCCGCTAATTTTGCTGTACTGGTCTACGCCCACAGGCTTTGCAGCTTTACTAAACAAACTTGCAAGTAGAACGGCTTTATAACGGCTGCGAGAGGGGCTATTTGTAAGCCACTGGGTGAGCGCAGGGCCGTTATCTTCAGCTTTAACTTGAGCGGCTTTCGCCTTATCCGCACCAAGCAGACTATCGTAAATGAGTGCACTACCAGTACCGCTGACAAAGCTCATGCCAAGGCCGCAAATGGCTTGTGCAGCCACCATTAACAGAAAGCCTTCACCTAAAAACATCACTACAAACCCAATGGTTTGAATAACAAAACCAAGCAAAAGTGCATACTTACGTTTCCATGTATCGCTCAGGTATCCGCTGGGAACTTCCATCATCACCATGGCCATAGCAAAAGCTGCCTCACTGATAAGAAAACCAGTAAGCCCTACATGCTTTTGCGCGGCGTAATACACCACAATAATAGGTACCACAAACATGGCATTATTGAGGAATGACAATGCATTCACGATGGTTATGTTTCTTCTAGCAATCCTATTTGCGTCCAGTGCGTCACTCATGACGGCTTCTCCTGTGGTTTACCCCCAGTCCTAAACGAAATTTTTTGCTTTTATGTAAAAAACGACCCTAGAACTGGGTCGATTTGTTTTTATTTTGGTAACGACCCTACCCGATACGACGATTACGTTTGCACGTAAACATGACATACATACCCCAAGTGGAGCACATATGAATTGTCATCGGTTTCTGGTCGCTGTAATTTCTCATAAATAAAAGCATGAGGCTTTTAAAACGCGGATGCAACACCTTTTTTTATTTTTTATCACACCTGCTGCGCTATTTAGCTTCTTTATAAGCACTAGCCTGCGCACCTTTAAATTATCTCACTATACTAATGCTTACACATAAGTATTCTGATAGGTCCAAGATTAGGGGTTATTCAGTTATGAAAAAAAGGCACTTTATTTTAACAGCTGTGCTTTGTTCAAGATATTGAGCAACCAACAGTGTGTGAAACAGTAAGAATAAGCCATCCAGACTGGGGCGGTTCTTGCCGTTAACAGCGTAAACATGCTAAAAGCTCCTCGCATGAGGGGCTTTTTATTTATCTTTCTCCTTGAAAATTGCCTTCCCCTGCCCCATTTTAAGGTCACAAAGTATCTCTCGTTCCTAACCTTATGAGGTTTATTATGGCAGCTTCCACTGCAACTCTTTCTCCCACGACTGATACCGGGGGGAACTTAGAAATATCATGGCAAAGCGTTTGGGACACAGTATCCAGCTTTGTCACCGATTTTCCAGGATCTTTCCTTGAGCTCTCAAACTTGATGCAATACAGTGTGGTCGGACTCATCCTTTGCATCATCACGTGCTGGATTGCCACGCGCCGCGATGCAGCCTTCACTGCCAACACAAGCTTTTTGCTTATCATTGTGGCACTAACCGCTATGATGGGCAGCCTTGCTGGCCATGAAATTGACCCTTACGTGACCAACGTCGCTATCTGGTCTTGGAGCTGGTATGCAGCGCTTGCACCATTGGCGCAAGGCAGCCTTATTGCTCTTGTTGCCTTTTTTGCGGCAGGCTTCACCTTTGGGGGTGGCTCGTCTAAGGCTTCAAACGTTATTGGTTGCAGCGCAATCATTGGCATTATCTGCGCTATTTTTGTTTTCATTTTTAGCCTTTCTGGCCATACATTTGAAGCAATCAAAGCCCTCTTTTAAACGACAAATAATTGATAGAAGTAACCAAGGCCCCGTAACTAACGGGGCCTTGGCTTTTTTTCGTTTTATGTATCGTTAGGTTTGAACATATGATGCCGTGCCATACAGATAAAGCTGAGCGCCACACCTGTAGCCATAAATACCAAAAGCGCAAACATAGCAACCTTAGCGCTATACCCGTCAGCCAAAGGCCCCACAAGCAAACTAAGCGGCAAGAATACCAACCGGTGCACAAGGCTTTTAACGCTGAGTATTGTTGCGCGCCTATGGCTTTCAACGCGTTTGTTCACTGCTGTGGCCATAAGCGGGCTGCCCATTCCCCAAGCAAGTCCGCCAAGGAACAATGCGCCAACACCAGCCCAGTGCGGCAGTGCAATAGCAAGCCCGTAAGCCATAAAAGGCAGCGCCGCAATGATGAAGATCATATGCATAAACGAGAGTTTATTTTCTAGTCTATGCGCAAACCCTGCACCAATTGCATTAACAGCAGTACCAAAAGCCATGAGCACGCCAAACCAAGCTTCTGAGATATTTGCATCTATCCAGTAACGCTGGTTAAGCCAGAACATAAG
>JAPKEQ010000013.1 GCA_028821995.1 Alphaproteobacteria bacterium | reverse complement strand
TATCTTTTTTAGTAGCCTTTTTAGGTTTGAGCATCGGCGCAAGGAAGCGTGCTGTGTGGCTTGTCTTATGTTTTGCTACTTCTTCTGGTGTGCCTTCTATAAGAATTTCTCCGCCTGCGTCTCCGCCTTCAGGGCCAACCTCAATCACATGGTCTGCTGTTTTAACGACATCAAGATTATGCTCAATAATCACCATGCTATTACCTTCATCCACAAGTCTGTGTAGTACTTTTAGCAGAAGTTCAATATCTGCAAAGTGAAGCCCTGTTGTTGGCTCATCTAAAATATAAAGCGTTTGCCCTGTTGAGCGCTTAGAGAGCTCTTTAGAAAGTTTAATGCGCTGAGCTTCACCGCCTGAAAGCGTGGTTGCACTTTGACCAAGCTGAATATAGCTGAGGCCAACATCCATAAGAGTTTGCAGTTTGGTGCGAATGCTTGGCACGGCTTCAAATAGCTCAAGGGCTTCTTCCACTGTCATATTGAGTACATCTGCAATGGATTTATCTTTGTACTTAATCTCAAGTGTCTCACGGTTGTAGCGCTGAGCGTTACAGACTTCGCAAGGTACGTAAACATCGGCTAAAAAGTGCATTTCAACCTTAATCATGCCATCACCTTCACAAGATGAACAGCGTCCGCCTTTGACGTTGAATGAGAAACGGCCAGATGTATAACCGCGGCTTTGTGCTTCTGGCAGGCCTGCGTACCAGTCACGAATAGGTGTCATGATGCCTGTGTATGTGGCAGGGTTTGAGCGGGGGGTACGTCCAATTGGAGATTGGTCAATATTGACAATCTTATCAATAAACTTAATGCCATGAATCTTATCGTGGGGTGCAGGGATAGCTTTGGCGCGGTTAATATCGCGAGAGAGGGCGCTGTGAAGTGTATCCATCACAAGTGTAGATTTACCTGATCCTGATACACCTGTTACGCACGTCATCATGCCAAGTGGGAAATGCGCATCTACATTTTTAAGGTTATTCCCGCTTGCGTTTTTAACGCTGAGAACTTTACCATTGCCTTTGCGGCGCTCTGTAGGAATACGGATTTGACGCTTACCTGAAAGATAGGCTCCTGTGATAGAGTTTTTATCATTTTTAAGCTCTTCTGCTGTCCCTTCAGCAATCACTTGTCCGCCATTACGGCCAGCACCAGGGCCAATATCAATGACGTGGTCGGCTTCGTTCATGGCATCTTCATCATGCTCAACCACAATAATAGTGTTATCCATATCACGCAGGGCTTTAAGGGTTGTAAGAAGCTTTTCATTGTCGCGTTGGTGAAGCCCAATAGAGGGTTCATCCAGTACATAGAGTACGCCAGTAAGCCCGCTACCCACTTGGGATGCAAGACGAATACGCTGGCTTTCTCCGCCAGAAAGTGACCCTGATTTACGATTAAGGGTTAAATAGCCAAGGCCAACATGAACAAGGAAGCCAAGGCGTGCTGTAATTTCACGCAGAATAGGTGCTGCAATAGTAAGCTTATTGCCAGATAACTTATCTGCCAGACTTTCAAACCATGCGCTGGTGTCAACAATGCTCATGCATGTTGTATCAGAAATATTTTTACCGGCAATTTTAACGGCAAGGGCATCAGTGCTCAGGCGCTGTCCGTTACAGCTTGGGCAAGGGGATGTGGTGCGGTACTGGTCAAGCAGGTCGCGGTTACGGCCTTGAGACTCTCTCCAGCGGCGCTCAATGTTAGGGATTACCCCTTCAAATGTTTTGCGGGTTTGGAAGTTCCCTTTGCTGGCATTAAAAGTAAACTGAATCGTATCATCTTCTGACCCATAAAGTAGCATCTCTTTAATGTCTTCAGGCAGTTTGTCAAAGGCTGTATCAAGCGAAAACCCAAAGTGCTTGGCAAGAGCTTCTCCGTAGTAAGCAACGCCCCAGCCATCTTTCCATGGGTGAATCGCACCTTCGCGGATAGATTTACTACCATCATGCACGACCAGCTCAGGTGAAAAGTGCACAACTTCCCCAAGGCCATCACAGCTATTACAAGCCCCATAAGGGCTGTTGAATGAGAACATGCGCGGTTCAATATCAGCCATGGTGTGGCCGCAAATGTTACAAGCGTGCTTTTCGCTAAATTGCACAGGGTCAGGAAGTTTTTTCTGTTCTTCCTCAGTCTTTGCAACAGGCTCCACAAGGACAGTGCCGCCAGTAAGCTTAAGGGACGTTTCAATAGAGTCTGCAAGACGTGTCTTGTTGTCTTCTTTTGCGACCATGCGGTCTACAAGTACTTCAAGGGTGTGCTTCTTATTCTTATCAAGCTCTGGCGTATCGTCCATATCGTGAAGCTCGCCATTAATGCGGATGCGGGTATAGCCCGTTTTCTGCCATCCAAGAATATCTTTTTTATACTCCCCTTTACGGCCACGTACGACAGGTGCAAAAATATGCAAACGTGTGCCCTCAGGCCACTCAAGGAGTGTATCCACCATTTGGCTGACAGTTTGCCCTGCAATAGGAATATCGTGGGTTGGGCAATGAGGTGTACCGCACTGAGAAAAGAGAAGGCGGAGGTAATCGTAAATTTCTGTAATCGTACCCACTGTTGAGCGTGGGTTTTTGCTTGTGGTTTTCTGGTCAATCGCAATCGCAGGGGAGAGGCCATCAATACTGTCTACATCAGGTTTACTGGCCATATCCAAAAACTGACGTGCGTAAGCGCTGAGGCTTTCTACGTAACGGCGCTGGCCTTCTGCATAAATTGTATCAAACGCAAGAGATGATTTTCCTGAGCCTGAAAGCCCCGTAATCACCGTTAAGCTGCGCTTAGGGATGTCGAGTGAAATGTTTTTGAGGTTGTGCTGACGAGCACCTCTAATAGAGATGTGTGTCGTATTCGTGATAGGTGCGTTTGATTTCATGAGATGTATCATAAAGTTTGGCTGTAAAAAATCAAGACATGTTTGGTGCTATTTTTGAGATTTAAGTATTGATTTGACGATTATTTAAATGTTGTTTAGTTTATCGCTGATTTATACATCTATTGATCCTTTTCTATTTTTACGGAGTGACTATGATTACTGTTTTGTGGACCGTTGCGGTCATCTTTTTGGTGCTGGGACTCATGACGCTTCCTTTTGTGACTTGGAGAAGCGGGCGTCATACCAGAGGTGCAAACAATGCTTCTCTGCTTGGCATTGCTATAATTTTTGACGCCTTTGAGGCGATTCCTGCCATGTTGTTGACGTTGTTTTGGGGTGTGAGTGGCATTACAGGCGCTATTGCACTCATTATGACACTCGTCAATTAATCGAACTCAAAAAATCCTTCCATTATGTGGAGGGATTTTTTTTGTATAGAGTTTGTTGCACGCCCTTGCGTCTTTTAGGAAAAGTAGGCATACTCAGCCCCATTAATTTAAGAGTTTTTAAGAAGGATATAAAATTATGGCGAGCCTAAACAAAGTACAGATTATTGGAAACTTGGGTCGTGACCCTGAAATCCGTTACACACAGGACAAGCGTCCTATTGCAAACGTAAACGTAGCGACAACGGAAAGCTGGAAAGATCAATCAGGCCAAAAGCAAGAGAAAACAGAATGGCACCGTGTTGTGGTATTTGGTAACCTTGCGGGCGTTATTGAAAAGTACATGAAAAAAGGCGACAGCGTTTACTTTGAAGGTAAACTTCAAACACGTAAATGGACAGACCAAAGCGGTACCGATAAATACACAACTGAGATTGTGATCGATCGTGGTGGTAACATGGTTATGCTTGGTAGCCGTGGCGCATCTTCTATGGGGGATTCTGGCGGATATGGCCAAAGCACTCCAAATGATAATTACGACCAATCAGCGCCTTCTGGCGGTGGTGCTCCAGCAGGCGGTGCGGGAACTGTTCCAGTTTCTTCAGAGCCAGCATTTGACGACGAAATCCCATTCTAAAATTCTACCTGAATGGAGCTGTAAATGACTTTTAGGATGCGTGCTTTAACTTATGACCATTTAGGTCACGACGCTTTCAGTACTCCCCAAAAGTCATTTTCGCGTCCAATAGGTGAATTTATGTCGCTGGAAAACTAAAGATGAAAAGAGTATTTGCATTTATAAATTGGGTCATGGAGATTTTCTCTAAAACTCATGAAACGCATACAGACACCCATCATCGATCTCTCTAAAAAAAAGGTAAAGAGATGAGTTCAAAACAAGAATCTGATGTAAAGGCGCAAGCCGAACTAGACCTTTCTGAGCCTGAGAGTAAGCCCAAAAAAAAGCGCGGGCTTATTGCATTTTTGAGAGATAACTTTATTGCAGGTATTCTTCTTGTTATGCCTGTTCTTATTACATTTTATATTTTAACCTTTGTTATTGGGCTTGTGGAGAGCACAGTCACGCAAATTATTCCCCTTGAAGAACGTATTAACAAATACCTTCCTTATGAATTTGGGAATATTGTTGAGCTCTTTATTGCCCTGTCAGCCCTTATATTTTTGGGAATTATTGCCCGTAACTATGTTGGTAAAAAGCTTCTTGGCTGGTGGGATGCGCTTATGCTCTCTATTCCTGGTGTGCGGTCAATTTACGGGGCAACAAAACAAATTATTGAAACAGTTTCAGTTTCCAACTCATCATCTTTTAGGGATGTGGTACTTGTGGAATATCCGCGTAAGGGTATTTACGCTATAGCCTTTGTAACGGGTGAAACGCGCGGTGAAGTGCAAAAAACAACTGATGAAAAAATGGTAAATATCTTTCTGCCAACAACGCCAAATCCAACATCAGGCTTTTTACTATTTGTACCTAAAAGCGATATGATTAAGCTTCATATGACAGTAGACCAAGGCGTGAAAATGGTGATTAGCGGCGGTATTGTGACGCCAAGTATGGCAGAAGGTAAGGCAGCTCTCAAAGAGGAAAAAGAGCCTGCTAAAGAGCTTTCTGAAGGAAATACTGAATAAGTGCTAGCCTGAAGCCAGTAGCTTCACGGCATCTTGTTTTTCAAATATATGCATCAGCCAAAGAAGCGCTTGAGATTGCTCAGGCGTAAGGCCTGTAGAGAGCGTTTCTCTTGCCGCATCTCTTGCTTCGCTTACCAGCTCTTTATGGACACTAAAATCAGCAAGGCGCGTCACGCCAAAGCCGCTTTGCCTTGTCCCTAAAATTTCCCCAGGACCGCGCAGTTCTAGGTCTTTTTCGGCAAGCACAAAACCATCTTCGCTGTTACGCAGAGTGTCAATGCGCTCTTTAGCATACTGGCTCGGTGGGTCTTTATAAAGAAGAATACAACTACTTTTCAGGCTGCCACGGCCAATGCGTCCGCGAAGCTGATGAAGCTGTGCAAGGCCAAAGCGCTCAGCATGTTCAATCACCATAACTGTGGCGTTTGGCACATCTACGCCCACTTCAATCACGGTGGTGGATACCAAAATTTTTGTATGTGCATCTTTAAAGGTTTGCATGGCAAGGTCTTTTTGGTCTGACTTCATTTTTCCATGAAGTAAGCCCACGTCGTTGCCGTAAAACTGTTGCAGAAGTTCCGCGCGGTCTGCCGCAGCGGCAAGGTCGCTTTTTTCACTATCTTCTACAAGGGGGCAAACCCAGTAGGCTTGTTCGCCTTTTTCAAGGACACGTTTAAGGGACTCTGCCACATCGCCAAGCTTATCCAGTGGTAAAGCTCTTGTGGTAATAGGCGTTCTTCCCGGCGGTTTTTCAGCAATGATGGAAATATCCATGTCCCCGTAAGCTGTCATGGCAAGAGTTCTTGGAATTGGCGTTGCCGTCATGACAAGTAAATCTGGTTGGTAGTCACCTTGCTGGAGATTCATGCGCTGGCGCACACCAAACCTATGCTGTTCATCAATAACAGCAAGAGAGAGGTTATGAAACTCGACATCTTTTTGGAGAATCGCATGCGTGCCAATCACAACGTCAATAAAGCCGCTTTTGAGGCGGGATTTAATAGAGCGCTTTTCAGCAGCTTTTTGTTTACCTGCCAAAAATTCAACAGTAATGCCCAGAGGCTCAAGCATCTTTTTAGCGTTTTCAAAATGCTGGCCAGCTAAAATTTCAGTTGGCGCAAGCAATGCCGCTTGATGACCGTTTTCAACAGCTTTTACCATAGCTGCAAGGCCAACAACGGTTTTTCCGCTACCTACATCACCTTGCACAAGGCGAAGCATTGGTGCGCTTTGTTCCATGTCATGGTGAATATCAGCAATAGATTTTTTCTGATCTCCTGTGAGCGCAAACGGCAACCCATGCATGTAGCTTTGCGTAAGGCCAGCAGGCGCGCTATGTGTGATGCCCCCAAGGCCTTGCGTATGCTTGCGTGCTTCTGTGAGCGCAATTTGCCAGCAGTAGAACTCGTCAAAGGCAAGGCGGGTGCGGGCTTTACCATCTTTGGCAATGTCATGGCCGTCCTCGGGGCTATGAATACTGTTTAATGCACTCATAAAGCTTGGTAGTTCATGCTGTTTTATAGCACTTTCAGGTAGCCATTCTGGCAAAGGAGCGCTGCTCAGTTCGCCCATGGCCCAGCTAATGGCTTTTGCAATTTGAAATTGGTTAATGCCTGCTGTAAGCGGGTAAGTGGGATGTAATTTTGCAATTTCATCTCTATTTTCTGCTTTAGAAAGGGTTGGGTGAAGGAACTGTAAGCTTCCTTTTTGGTCAAGTGTTGCTTCGCCGCTCAATACGATTTCGCTGCCTTCTGGGTACTGTTTAGCAAACCAACTGCCAAAGTTAAAGAAGACAAGGTCAGCTGTTGCTGTGCCATCTGTAACTTGAATACGGTGCGGCTGCCTGCCTTTTTGATATGGGGCAATATGCTTTGCCACTGTAGCTGTGGCGGTCAGTTCCATTTCTGCGCTCGCCATATAAAGGGGCTGTAAATTGCGGCGGTCTATTGTGCCTGTTGGCATATGCAGGCAAAGATCAACAAGTCTTGGGCCGCAGAGCTTATGAAGTTTTTTAATTTGCGCCTCTTTAAGATCAGGAATTTTCTCGTAGAACGAGAAGGGATCAATGGAGGATGGCACAGAGTTTTCTTGCATGGGGGCATCATACAAAAAAATAAGGGGAGCTGTCTCCCTCTTATTTTGATTGTTCAGGATTTTTAAATGCCTGCCTTCTTGAAAATAAGAAATGAAGCCCCTATAGTGTTGTTTATGGATAGTGCAAAAAGACAACTTCTTATTAAAGAGATTAAATTCCGCGGTCGCCGCGGCATGAAGGAACTTGATTTATGGATTGGTGATTATATTGCTGTTCATGTAGACGGCCTTGCTGATGAAGAGCTTGAGCCACTTCGTGATTTACTGCTTACACCAGAACAAATTCTTTGGGGATGGCTTGAAAAGGGCGAAGCTGATGCACCTTTCAATACACCTGCATTTACTAAGCTATATGAGTCGCGCCGCGGGTCATGAGCGACTTTCTAAATAACATTCCAAAAGTTTATGGTATAGAAAACGGTAATATCCCTTATTGGGCATTTAAAGAGTGGCAAAAGGGCAAAGGCTCTTTACTGGTTATCCTGCCAGACCATGGTGGCATGCAAAAGTGCGTAGAAGAACTTAAGTTTTTACTGCCCAAAGCCCATGTAATGCCTTTCCCTGCATGGGACGTTCAGCCTTATGACCGCCTTAATCCTGACGCAATTATCCAAGCGCAGCGTATGGCTGTTCTTTCTGCCCTTAAAGAAGATGGCCGTCATCTTGTTGTAACAACGCCTGCAGCACTTATGGTAAAAGTACCGCCGCTAGCGCATGTTGCTGGTGCGGTGAAACTAAGCGTGGGTGATACAGTTGACCGCGACAAGTTTTTAACGTCTCTTGCTGAGTTTGGTTATTTGCGCGTAGGCACGGTTATGGAGCCTGGTGAGTTTTCTGTGCGTGGCGCTTTGATTGATGTATTTCCGCCAACAGAAGAGCGTCCGTTTAGGCTCGATTTTTTTGATGATGAACTCGACGGCATTAAGGCGTTTGAGCCATCGTCTCAGCGCAGTGAGGAGAGCGTAGAATTTGTACGCGTTTCTCCTGCCAGCGAAGTGCCGATGTCAGAGGAAGCCATTAAGAATTTTAGAGAAGGTTACAGAGGGCTTTTTCCTGAAGGCGCACAAGATGAAGTGTATGAATCTCTCTCGAATGGTCGCCGTCATGGAATGGCAAGCCATTATCTTAATTTATTTTATAACAATAATTTAAATGGTTTTATTGATCTTTTAGATGATGGGTTTAAAATTCTTTCTGCAAGTGGCGTAGAAGAGCATGTAAACGGCAAATGGGCGACAGCAGAAGATGCATTTAAAAGCCGCGTAGAGCTTATGGCTGTTTATAAAAAGAAGGTTTCAGAGGATCCGTACAGGCCTGTTGCGCCAGAAGATATGTATGTGGATCCTGCCTCGTTTTTTGGTGCGCTAGAAGCAGCCAATACCGAAATGCTTATGCAGCTTAATGATGGCGACTCAAAAGCGCTTCCATTTAAATCTATTTCTCTTGTACGTGATGCAAAATCACTTAATAAATCTGCTGCTGATATTGCGGTAGATACACTTACTCATGCCTTATCAGAAGGCTGGCAGGTTCTTCTTTCAGCATTTCTGCCATCGTCTCTTATTCAGCTTACCAGAGCATTAGAGCAACATGGGTTTTCTGGTGCTTCTAGCCTTGAATCTTTTGAAGAGTGGCAAAAGGGAAATAAAAAATCTTCTGCGCTTGTCAGTCCGCTCTCATGGGGTGTTGTTGATAAGAAGAAAAAGCTCCTGATTTTAACAGAACAAGATGTGTTTGGTGAAAAGGTAAATCGTGTCGCTACGGGTAAGAAAAAGCAAAACGAAGATGCCTTTACTCACTTTAGTGAGCTGAGCATTGGGGATTACGTTGTTCATCAGGAGCACGGTATTGGTAAGTTTACCGGCATGCAAATTTTAAAAATTGATGGCGCTGAACAGGACTTTTTACTGCTTGAATATGGGGGCGGAGATAAGCTTTATGTACCTATATTTTCTCTAGGACTTTTAAGCCGTTTTGCACACTCAGAAGCAGATGGGACACGCCTTGATAAATTGGGCGGCGCGGCATGGCAGGCGCGCAAAGCAAAGGTTAAAGAAGATCTTTTAGCAATGGCAGGGGAGCTGATTAAAATTGCGGCCCAGCGTGAAGTGCGGCTTGGGCATAAATACACCAGGCACGAAGGCCTGTACGACGAATTTTCTATTGGGTTCCCTTACACACCAACGGATGAACAACAAAACGCAATTAACGATGTTGAAGGCGATATGATTGGCCCGCGTGCGATGGACCGTGTTGTTGTTGGAGATGTTGGCTTTGGTAAAACAGAAGTGGCTATGCGTGCAGCGTTCCTTGCGGCCTCAGACGGCAAACAAGTGGCTGTAGTTGTGCCAACAACTTTGCTGGCGCGTCAGCATTACCAAAACTTTAAAAGTCGCTTTGCGCAATTTCCGATTAACGTAGCTATGGTGAGCCGTCTTGTGCAGCCAAAGCTGCGTAAAAAGGCACTGGATGGCCTTGAAAAAGGGCAAGTTGATGTTGTGATTGGTACACATGCATTGCTCGGTAAAACAGTTAAATTTAAAGATATTGGCCTTGTGGTTGTAGATGAAGAGCACCATTTTGGTGTGCGTCATAAAGAGCGCCTTAAGCAAATGAAAGATAACGTGGATGTGCTAACGCTTACAGCAACGCCCATTCCGCGCACCATGCAAATGGCGCTTGGCGGCCTTCGAGATCTATCGCTGATTACATCGCCGCCAGTGGACCGTCTTGCGGTGCGAACTTATGTAATGAAGATGGACTCTAAGGTGATTAGAGAGGCTATTCTTCGTGAAATTCACCGCGACGGGCAAGTGTTTGTGGTGACGCCATATGTTGACGATATTCCAAAGCTTTCAGAGCGCATTAACGCGCTTGTGCCAGAAGCTTCTATTCGTATTGCACACGGCCAAATGAGCCGCGATGAAATGGAAGATGTAATGGTGGACTTCTATGAAGGGAAGTTCAATGTGCTGATTTCAACCACCATTGTTGAATCTGGTATTGATGTACCCAATGCTAACACGCTTATTGTAAACCGCGCAGACCGTTTTGGCCTTGCCCAGCTCCATCAGCTGAGAGGGCGTGTGGGGCGCGGAAATTCACGCGCGTATTGCTATCTCCTTCTGCCAGAGCGCGGCGCAGTAACAGATAATGCTGAAAAACGTCTGAAGATTATGCAAAAGCTAGATAAGCTTGGCGCAGGCTTTACGCTAGCAAGTTACGATCTTGATATTCGCGGGGCGGGGAACCTGCTTGGTACGCAGCAAAGTGGACACATAAGAGAGGTTGGCTTTGAGCTGTATAACCAAATGCTTGGAGAAGCCATTGCTGACGCGCAAAGCGTTAAGGGCGAAAAACCTTCTGCAGAACCTGTTTGGGAGCCATCACTTGAGCTTGGTCTTTCTTTCCTTATTCCAGAAGCCTATGTAAAGGATTTCCATGCAAGGCTTGGCCTTTATCGCAGGCTTTCTAAGCTCAAAACAGAAGATGATATTCAGAACATGCAGGACGAACTGCTTGACCGTTTTGGAGAGCTTCCAGAAGAAGTAACCGCGCTGTTTGATGTGGTCCGTATGAAAAACCGCCTTAAACTTTTAAATATTGATCGCCTACAGGTGGGAGACAAGGGGGCTGTGATTAAGTTTCATAAACAAACCTTTAGAAAAGCCGAACAGCTTTTGCATCACGTATTGCAAAACGCGGGCGTTATGACAGTTAAGCCAGATCAGAGCCTTGTGGTGCATAGACCTTTCCCTAAGGGCGGTCAAAGGCTTAGGGTCATTGATAATATTCTTTCGAAATTAGAATCCCTTTAAACTGACTTTTTTCCTTTGCGTCTGCTTAAGTACGCAGGTGTACTCTACGCATCCTTAAAGAGCAAAAATTCAACATAAAGGCGCTTTCTTTTGCACTTTGTGTGGTTTTGATATATTTTCCTGAATTATGGCAAAGAAGCAAAAACCAGCAAGTACGCCTCCAGGCACAAAACTCATTACCGATAACCGTAAGGCTCGGCATGATTTTACTGTGCTCGATACTTATGAAGCAGGCCTGATGCTACAGGGGACAGAAGTTAAGTCTTTGCGTAGCGGCGGTACGGCTCAACTTGGTGAAAGCTATTGCATTTTCCAAAACGGTGAAATGTTTTTATTTAATGCCTTTATTAGCCAGTATTCCCATGGTAATCAGTTTAACCACGAAGAGCGCCGCACACGCAAAATGCTCATGCATATGGTGGAAATTGATCGTTTATTTGATGAAAAAGAACGATCAGGACTTACGATAATCCCACTTAAGCTGTACTTTAAAGAAGGTAAGGTTAAGGTGCAAATTGGCGTGGCTAAAGGTAAAAAGAATCATGATAAACGCGCAGCCATCAAAGAGCGTGATTGGGATCGTCAGCAGCATCGTTTGCTACAAAGTTACAAAGGCAAGTAAATGAGGTGGGTGGTCACTAAAGCCCAGCTTTCTGAAGCTCTTTTGGAGCACTTGGAGGATCAAAGTTTTTCTGTTGCTTTTATTAGCTCTGAGCCAAATGCAGGCGACATTTTAGCTGTGCGTCAAGCCGCAAGGCTTTGCGATGTTGTTGTGGTCGCAGTCCAAGGCATCCATCTGCATGAGCGCTACAAAATCTACCTTGAAGGGGCAGGGGCAGACATTGTGTATGTTGAGAGCACATATAATCTTAAAAGCAAAAGCCGTCTTGTTATAAATGGTAAAGCTGATGGCACATTTTTCCTGAAAACCATTTTAAAAGTTCTCCCTCTTGTGGTTACAGTGAGTGCCGCAAAGTCTGATGATGTGCAGACTCTAAAAGCTATCTCTCATGAATTTGATGGCCTCTTTAGCCTGGTAACACAGGAAATGAGCCCAGAGACAATGACAGCAAAGCAGCGCAAAGTGCGCACCAGTGTGGGGGTTATTCGCCAAGCGATTCTTGCTGGGGAAAAGGATGTTTATACGCTGCAATCTTTGTGTGAAAAAACTTTGAGAGAGCAGGGCGTTATGGGAGAGGTAGCTCATGAATTTGTTGCTGAGGATCTCTCTTCTATAGGAAATAAATTAACGAAAGCGGGGCATTATTTTATGTCTGTGCGTCTTGGTGATGAGATTATTCATGATGGAATTCAGTTTGGGACGCCTAAAAAGGCCGTATCTTCCTTAGAAAAATCTGGTACATATGCATAAAAACACTATTAAAAACTTGCTTTTTGTGTCATAGGCCATTATATGTATGCATGGAAACAAGTTTCAAATAAAGGATAAATCATGGCCCGCGTTACCGTTGAAGATTGCGTAAGAGTTGTAAATAACCGCTTCGAGCTTGTGCTGCTAGCTGCACAACGTGCTCGTGATATTGCTGCGGGAGGCTCTCTTACAGTAGACCGTGATAACGATAAAGACGCTGTTGTTGCACTTCGTGAAGTGGCATCTCAGACAGTTGATTTTGAAGAGTTGCGCCGTCACATCTCTCGTGGTGTGAACCGTCACAGCGACCTGAACATGGAAGATGATGCTCTTCTTAGTCTTGTGCAAGAAAGCTTTAACGCTGACATGGCAAACCCTGCTGAGCCAGAAGCTGAAATTGAAGAAATTGCATTTGAAGATGACAGCGAAAACACTGTAGAAGCTTCTGCTGAAGAAGTTGAAGATGTTGCTGATGAAGGTGTTGAAATTAGCGATGAAGCACTAGAAGCTGAGCTAAACAAGGCCAGCACGCTTTAAATTCTACTATACCTAACTGCAAATAATTCCATAGCGAAATGCTCGGCCTTATGTATGTTTAATACACCACAGCCTCCGCGTTTTCTATGGAATTATTTTCGTTGAGGTCTAGCGAATTTTATGAAAAAAGATATCTCGAAAAGAGCCCTTTGGGGCTCTTTTCTTTTTTGCTAATTTTAGCCGCTCTTGTTATGATTCTTCCCTCTAGGAAATTAAAGGGTACCCCATGATTCGGCATTACGAACTTATTGATAAAGTAAAATCCTATAACCCCTCTTGTGATGTGGGGCTTATTAATAAGGCTTATGTATTTTCTATGCGCGCTCATGGTAATCAAAAGCGTGCCAGCGGGCAGCCGTATCTTATTCACCCGTTGGAAGTGGCATCTATCCTTGCAGATCTTAAGCTTGATGATGCCAGCATTTGCGTAGGCCTTTTGCATGATACGGTAGAAGATACCCTGACAACTTACGATGAAATTAAAGATATTTTTGGCCGTGAGATTGCAGATCTTGTGGACGGGGTAACAAAACTTTCCCAGATTAAATTTAATACCAAAGCTGTAGAGCAGGCGGAAAATTTCCGTAAAATGTTCCTTGCTATGTCTAAGGATATTCGCGTTCTTCTGGTGAAGCTGGCGGATAGGCTACACAATATGCGCACGATGGAGCATATTGCTTCAAGTGATAAACGCCGCCGTAAAGCGCAGGAAACCATTGATATTTACGCACCGCTTGCGGATCGCATTGGCCTTTATGCCATTAAAAGTGAGCTTGAAGATCTATCTTTTAAAGAAATTAATCCGGATGAGTATCAGCGTATTTCTCGACGCCTTGATGAGTTTATTGAGAAAGAAGAACTTGTTGATAAAGTTTCTCACGAACTAAAAGATGAGTTAAGAAATCACGGTTTTGAAAAGGCCTATATTAAAGGGCGCGCTAAAACAATTTATTCTATTTACCGTAAAATGGTGAAAAAAAATCTCACGTTTGATCAGCTAACGGATATTGTCGCTTACCGCGTGGTGATGGAAGATGTGAAGTCCTGCTATGAAATTCTAGGGATGATTCACAGTCTGTATAAAGCAATTCCTGGACGCTTTAAGGACTACATATCTAACCCGAAACCTAACGGGTATCAGTCTCTTCATACTTCTCTTATTGGGCCTTTTGGTAACCGTATGGAAGTTCAAATTCGTACGACCGAAATGGATGAGGTTAGCGAAATTGGAGTTGCAGCACACTGGCTTTATAAGCAAACAGAAGGTGGCGGCTCTGAGGGGGCGCAATATGCGTGGCTTAGAAAAATGCTTGAGATGCTTAACAACACAGATGATCCGGAAGAGTTCTTAGAAAATACTAAGCTTGATCTGTTTAAAGAGCATGTATTTGTATTTACACCAAAGGGAGACCTTGTCTCTCTGCCTGTAGGGGCAACGCCTCTTGATTTTGCTTATGAGGTTCACTCAGAAGTAGGGCACCGCTGTCAGGCTGCTAAAATTAATGGCCGTGTTGTGCCGTTACGTGCAAGGCTCAATAATGGCGATCAGATTGATATTATTACAAATAATGGCCAAGAGCCGTCTCCAGCTTGGCGCGAATTTGTTGTGACGGGTAAGGCGCGCGCCGCTATTAACCGTTATCTTCGTTCAAAAGAGCTGGTGGAGCACTTGCGCCTTGGTAAAGATATGCTGGATAAATACCTTAAGAAAGAAGGGATTAACCTTAAAGATGCAGACCTGAAGCCTTTCTTTGAAAAGTATAACCTTAAAGATTTAGATGCTGCATATGCAGGTATTGCCCAAGGGCGGCTTTTCCCTAAGCAGCTTATATCTACAGTATTTCCTGATTACTATAAGGAAGCGCTTAATGAAAAAGCAGCTAACGAACGTTTAGTTGAAAGCACAAAATCTCGACCAGATAAAGAAATTGAAAGAGATTTATCTGTGGGTATTCAGGGCCTTACTCCTGGTATTTCAATTCATTTTGGTAAGTGCTGTAACCCGCTTCCAGGGGAACCTATTGTTGGAATCATTAATACGGGACGCGGCGTAACTGTTCATACTAAAATGTGTAAAAACCTTGTAACCCTCTCAGATCAGCCGGACCGTTGGCTATCTCTCAACTGGGATGGAGAAGAGTCTGAAGAGCGCGTATATGTGGTGCGCGTAAAAGTTCAGCTTGCTCATGAACCTGGTGCACTTTCTGACTTTTCTACTGCTGTTTTTAACGGGGCTGGTAATATTGTAGATTTGCACATTGAGCGCCGTGCTACGGACACATATGAGATTCGTACAGATATTGAAGTGAGAGATATTCTTCACTATGAAAAGATTATTGCAGGCCTTAAGGCGCTTTCTTGTGTAAGAAGTGTGGAGCGTGCGCAGTGAAAACTGTCTTTAAAGTTAATAAGAAGCTTCGCAAAAGGGGGCGTCATACGAGAAAGCGCCAGCATCTTGGGCACCGCTGGGCCGAAATGCTTTGGCCGAGCATGGGGCTTGCGGCCCTTCTGCGCTGGGCAGAGCTGCGCATTAAACGCTCTAAAGGGTCTACCCATTATGTTGCAATGGGTGCAGCGATTGGTATATTTATTTCCTTTACGCCATATCTTGGTACTCAGGTTATTGCGATGTTCTTTTTAGCTTATCTTTTTAAAGCTTCGTTTGTGGTGGCATTTATTGTTTCGCTTATTGGAAACCCTTGGACGTTTCCTTTCATATTTGCTTGGACATATAGCCTCGGACAGTTCCTTCTTTATCAAGAAATTCATAGGATTGACCCTGCTTATTTAATTGAAAATTTTAGCTTTGAAAATATGAGCATTCTTTGGAACGAATATCTGTGGCCAATGACAGTTGGCGGAATTCCAAGCGGCATTGTATTTGGTGCGCTTATGTATGTTGTCATCTATGTGCATATTGAATCTTACCGTAAAGCCAGGGCTGGATTTATTAAAAGGCAACGTGAACGTCATACAGAAAAAAGAGAGCTCTTTAAAAAAGGTATTGAGCGCGTAAAAGATATTATAAGCCGGGACGAAGAGTCATGATTATTGGTGTGGGTGTAGATATTTGCGACATTTCTCGTATTAAAAAAATTCTTTTGAGAGATAAAGAGCAGTTTAAGGCACGCATTTTGGCGAATGGAGAAATTTGTAAAGATACACCCGAAGCTTTTGCGAAGCGCTTTGCTGCAAAGGAAGCCGTTTCAAAAGCTCTTGGTTGTGGTATAGGCTCTCAGCTTTCTTTTCAGGATATTACATTAGCCCACCATGAAAGCGGGCAGCCTTATGTAGCACTGTCAGCGAAAGCAACAGAGCGTTTTGGAGACATTACGTTTCACTTGTCGCTGTCTGATGAAGCTGGCCTTGCAGCAGCGTATGTGGTTGCGGAGAAAGCCTCTTGATTAAGGTTAAAGTTGCTTATGCACAGCAAGATGAAGCCCTTCAAAAAGAGTTATCTTTACCTCATGGAAGCACCATAAAAGAGGCATTGATACAGAGCGGTTTTATCAAAGTCGTGGAACTTGAAAAATTAAACGCGCTTGATGTTGGGATTTATGGTAAAAAGACATCCATTAGTACGGTTTTGAATGATGGAGACCGTGTAGAAATTTATACAGAGCTCATGGCATTTGGGCGAGACTTAAAGAAAAAGAGAAAGCAGGACAATGTCCAAACATAAACCAGAATCATTCATTTACCATGTATGGGACTTTATAAAAACTATTGTTATAGCGCTTGCAATTGCTTTCGTTATCCGTAGTTTTTGGTTTGAGCCTTTCCGTATTCCATCAAGCTCAATGGTGCCAACGCTTCAGGTGGGTGATTTCCTGTTTGTAAACAAATATACCTATGGCCTTAAAGTGCCTTTTACAGATGAAACATATTTTGAAAAAGCACCAAAACGCGGAGATATTGTTGTCTTTAAACGTGTCGCACCAGAGCTACCAGGTAGTTTCTTTGGGCTTGGGCCAACATTTTTTATTAAACGTATTGTAGCAGTGCCAGGAGATAAAATTGCTTATGAAGGCAAGTTTCTTAGAATTAATGGCGAAATTGCGCCGCTCGAATTTATTGAGCAGCAAACTTACGAGGATCGTGGAGATTATAGCTATAAGGTCAACTTGTACCGTGAAGATCTTGGCCGGGTAAAACATGATGTATACCTTACGCCAATGGTTGAAGAGAAAAACTTGCGCGAGGCAACTGTTCCAGAAGGGCGATACGTTGTTATGGGAGATAACCGTGATAATAGCCATGATAGCCGTGGATGGGTTCACCCCAATTGGGGATTCCTAGAGCGCGATGATATTATTGGTCGTGCATCATTTACATGGCTTTCACTTGGTAAAAACTACATGCCAAGACTTGAGCGTATGTTCATTAACCTAAAGGTAAAAGATAATGAATCCTAAAGAGAGACCGCATTGGCCAGATTTTTCAAAGCTGGAAGAGAAGATTAGCTATACCTTTAAGGATAGGTCTTTTCTTGTTGAAGCTATGTGCCACTCCTCTTATACAAAGCACCCTGATGGCACGCATATTAGCAATGAACGCTTAGAGTTCCTCGGGGACCGTGTTGTTAATCTTTGTATTTCTGACATGATTTACCACAAGTTAAAAAATCAGCCAGAGGGACGCTTATCTAAACGTGTTGCAAGCCTTGTACGCAAGGAAACTCTGGCAGAAGTTGCCCGTAAAATTGGCCTAGGCGAATTTTTGCTTCTTGGGAAAGGGGAGCGTCAAAATGATGGCGCTGATAAGGAAAATATTCTAGCTGATGCTATGGAAGCTATTCTTGCTGCTATTTATCTTGATAATGGCGGCACTATAACAGAAGCAAAAAAAGTAATCGCATCATTTTGGTCTGAAGGAATTTTGGAAACAAGCTTTGTTGATGCAAAATCTCGTCTTCAAGAATGGCTCCAAAAGCAGGGCGAACCTTTGCCAGAGTATGAGCTTGAAGAAATGATGGGCGATGCCCACGATGCAACTTTTAGAGTCATCGTAAAAACAGAAAAATTTGGCGAAGCTATAGGCGAAGGCAAATCTAAACAACAAGCACAACAAACAGCCGCGCAGGCTCTTCTTGTGGCAAAAGGAGTTCTTGGTTCATGACAACACGTGCAGGCTTTATTGCTATCATTGGCGCACCCAATGCTGGTAAATCTACTTTTATGAACCAAGTTGTTGGTGAAAAAATTTCTATTGTTACACCTAAGGTGCAAACAACACGCTTTAATGTGCGCGGCATTGTGAGCCGTGAAAAGGTACAGTTTGTTTTTGTAGATACGCCAGGTGTTTATCAGCCTGGTAAATCTAAAATGGACCAAGCTATGGTATCTAGCGCTTGGAGTGCTGCGCAAGAAGCAGACGCCGCTCTGTTTGTGCTAGATGCTAAAAAAGGCTTTGGTAAAAAAGAAATTATGGTTCTGGAAGGGCTAAAAAATAGCCGAAAACCAATTTTTCTTGCGCTAAACAAGGTTGATGCTGTTAATAAAGATAAGCTTTTACCACTTATGCAGCAAGCCATGGAGTTTGATATCTTTAAGCAGGTCTTCGCAATTTCAGCAGAGAAGGGCGACGGTACAGAAGATGTGCTTGATACGCTTGAAAAAGAAATGCCAGAAAGCCCATTCCTTTTTGACCCTGATGATATTACAGATATTCCCATGCGTATGATGGCCGCAGAAATTACACGCGAAAAAGCTTATATGCTTCTTGGGCAAGAGCTGCCGTATGAAATTGCTGTAGAGACAGTTAACTACGAAGCACGTGATAACGGTTCTATTCGTATTGACCAAATGATTTACGTAAAGCGCGACAGCCAAAAACAGATTGTTGTTGGTAAAGGCGGAGAAGTGCTTAAAAAGATTGGCTCTCGTTCACGTCGCGCGCTTATGGATATGATGGATACTGACGTTCACCTGTTCCTTCGCGTCAAAGTTAAATCTGAGTGGAGTGAGAATACGCTTATGCTGCGTATGACAGGCTTCGACCTTTAGTTTCTACTCAGCTATGTGTATGGATTAAAAAAGCTCCCCTATGGGAGCTTTTTTATTTCAGGCCATGTGCTAGCGGTAGTCATCATAATCATAACTGTGGTCATTTCGACTTTGCTCTATTTCAGCTTCTTCTTGCGCCCTAGAAATACTTGCTAGGTCGCAAGGTTCAACATCCTCTAATTTCATTTCGTCAGATTTAACAGCTTGAATAGCTGTCATAAGTTTTCCTACTTCAACAAGGCTAGCCTCTTTATCCTCTATATAGCGTGCTTGATCAATGGCAATTTCTCTTATTGCATCAGGTGTAACGGCATGGCTATAAAACTGTGCCTCGTGCTCTCCAAATTCAGAGCGTTCAATGACAACGCTGCCATCTTCAAAAATATAAGCATCCATGCTTACAACACCTTCGTATCTACTTTCAGTTTCTGGAAAGCTAGCAACTTTTGTCATTTGCCCGTATTCAGTTTGAATAATGTTTGGATTTTGGGGCTCTTGAGCATTTTCTAGAATTTCACCAAGTGTTTCGCCTTTTTCAATAGCGTGCCTCAGGCTCATGCCGCTCCATTGCTCTAAACGTTTATCTGTAGAACCGCTGACAGCCTGAAAAGCTTGAGAATCTTCTCCAACACCTTTCATATCATTTTCGTCAGTGCGGATACGGCAAAAATCAGCATTGTCATTATTAGGTGCGCTGCCAGATTTATAGCCATTTAAAATATCTTGTGTGAGCATGTGTGAGTTCCTTATCGTACGTGTTCAATTGATTTTTGAGAGTGTTCTAAATCAGTTTCTTGGTACCTTGTTTCAAGCTTCATGCCTTCAACGCCATCAAGTGGTTTGCAATCAGGTTTTTCATACATACCTTCAAACTCTTGAGATACTTGCTTTTGAGTCTGCTCTACAAAGCGGATGGCAGCTTCAGTTTCTTTGGGTTGCATGCCCTTCATTTGAGCTTGGTAGCGCACAATTTCTGTCGCGGCTTCAGGTGTCACAGCAATGAGTTGATAGTGCATATCTCCGTCAGAGTGAAGCTTCTCTATTTCTTTTTCCAAAAGAAGGCTACCGTCTTCCATAACAATAAGTTTGCCATTCATTTCATCCATGTGTGGGTTAGCCATGCCTTCAATATCAAGAAGCACTTCTTGTCTGTATTCGCCCATTGTTCTTTTGCGGTGCTCATTTGTAACCTTATTTGCAGGAGTAGGGGAATGGGAGCCTTTATTGCCATGCTTGGCGAGATCAAAGGCTTCTGTTTCGCGTAGGTCAGCAGGTGTTTCATTCATCATGTGAATCGTATGAAGATGATCGTTCATACTTCCCCCATTAGATGGGCTCCATGCAGAATCTTTAACACCTAAGTGCTGCTGAATATCCATAAAAAAATCCTCCCTATATAAATGCCTGTAAGCAATATATGGGGAGGATGATTTAGAGTTTCAACCCTTAGCCAGCCATTTGGCGCGCGTTTACTTTTCTTGAGTGGCTATCAAGGCCTTTTTTACGGAGGCGAATGTGGTTAGGTGTGACTTCCACAAGCTCATCTTCTTGGATGTACGTGAGAGCGTACTCAAGTGTGATGTCGCGAGGAGGTGTAAGGATAACAGCCTCATCCTTACCGCTAGCACGGACGTTAGAAAGTTTCTTCCCTTTAATAGGGTTCACTTCCATATCTTCCACGCGGCTGTTTTCACCAATGATGCTACCATCATATACAGGATCACCTGGGTTAATGAACATGATGCCGCGTGCTTCTAGGTTGAATAGAGCAAACGCAACAGAGTCACCATTTTCCATGCTGACAAGTGCACCGTTACGACGCGTACTTGCAACAGAGCGAACAGGTCCGTAATGTTTGAACTGACGCGTTAAGATACCTGTACCGCGTGTGTCAGTAAGGAACTCACTACGGTAACCAATCATCCCGCGGCTAGGGCCGTCAAAGATAAGGCGTTGTTTACCTTGGTGGTCTGCAATCATGTCAACAAGTTCTGCTTTACGCAGACCCATTTTTTCCATTACAGCACCGGCGTATTCTGCATCAACATCAACGATGATTTCTTCAAATGGCTCAAGTTTTTTACCATCTTCATCTGTTGTCATAATCACTTCTGGACGAGAGATTGAAAGCTCAAAACCTTCGCGGCGCATCGTTTCGATAAGTACGCCAAGGTGAAGCTCACCACGTCCCATAACACGAAATGTTTCTGGTGTAGAACCTTGCTCAACAATAAGACCAACGTTTACTTCAGCTTCACGCGTCAGGCGGTCGCCAATTTCGCGTGATGTAAGTTTTTTACCATCCTGACCAGAAAGAGGAGAGTTGTTAATACCAAATGACATGGCAATTGTTGGTGGGTCAATAGCAATCGCTTCAAGTGGTTCTTTAATTTCTGGCGTACATAGTGTGTAAGATACATAAGCATCTTCAAGGCCTGCAATAGCGATGATATCACCAGCCTCTGCTTGGTCAATTTCTACTTTTTTAAGACCGTTAAAGCCGTAAAGTTTAGTAATACGCCCGCGTTCGATTTCTTTACCGTCGCGGTCTAGGGCTTTAAGAGGCATACCTTTTTTGAATGTACCACTATGGATACGTCCTGTAACAATACGGCCAACAAAGTTATCGCGTTCAACAATAGTACCTAGCATTTGTGCTGGTGCTGAAGCGTCGCCTTTTGGTGGCTCTACATGTTTAAGAACAAGGTCTAGAAGTGGGAAGCAGTTTTCTGTTTTCTGCTCAGGGTCATGGCTCACCCAGCCATCACGGCCAACGGCGTACATGATTGGGAAATCAAGCTGCTCTTCTGTCGCGCCCATGCTGTCAAAAAGATCAAAGGCTTCGTTTACAACTTCATCAATACGAGAGTCACCACGGTCAATCTTGTTAATCACAAGAATTGGCTTAAGGCCAAGCGCAAGTGCTTTACCAAGTACAAATTTTGTTTGAGGCATTGGGCCTTCAGCAGCGTCTACAAGCAGAACAACGCCGTCAACCATACCAAGTACGCGCTCTACTTCACCACCAAAGTCGGCGTGGCCTGGTGTATCCACAACGTTTACTTTGTGGTCTTTGTATTGAATAGCTGTTGTTTTAGCAAGAATCGTAATTCCGCGCTCTTTTTCAATATCACCTGTATCCATAGCGCGTTCAGCTACGTTTTCGTGGGCTGAAAATGTTCCTGTTTGTGATAGGAGTGCGTCTACAAGTGTTGTTTTCCCATGGTCTACGTGGGCAATAATAGCAATGTTACGAATATCTTGCGTGCTCATGAAATATATCTCTTTGATTAGGTTCACGTATCTTTTAAGGCATTTGTGCACAAAAAGCGAGTTTTTATTTTAAGAGCAGATTCGCTCTTTATGGCACAGGGCTTATCTTGCCTTTTATAAAATTGTCCATTCCTGCTTTATATGATGTTATTTTAAGGTACAATATTGCTCATGAAAGAATCTTTACTCCTTAATGTCCTCTTAGAAGCAGGTATATTCCTTGCGCTTGCTGCGCTTATTATCCCATTACTTAAACGCTTTAAGGTGCCTTCTGTGCTTGGATACCTCATTGCAGGCGTTATATTTGGTCCGTACTCTATGGGGGCTTTTACTGAGAGTATACCAATGCTTTCATATATTACTCTTTATGAGACGGCCCATGTAAAGATGCTCGCTGAGCTTGGTATTATTATGCTTTTATTTGTGATTGGCCTAGAACTTACACCGCAGCGTTTATGGCAAATGCGCCATCTTGTCTTTGGTCTCGGAAGTGCGCAGGTTATTGCCAGTGCTGTAATTATTGGTGGAATCGCTTTTCTGTGGGGAAATAATTTGCAGCTGTCTATACTTTTTGGACTGGGCCTTTCTCTTTCATCAACAGCTATTATTACGCAGTGGATACATGAGCAGAAAATGTTTACTGCACCTGCAGGGCGCGCTAGTTTTAGTATTCTTTTGCTGCAAGATTTAGCCGTGATTCCGATTTTATTCCTCCTTACTATTTTTGCTGCAGAGCCCGGCGAGGATATGTTTATGTTTACAGTGAAATCGCTGGCGATTATGGCTTTTGCTGCCACAGCGATGTACATGATAGGTCAGCGTATATTACGCCCTGTTTTTGTGTTTGCAAATCAGCACGGCGGGCATGAGGTTCTTATGGCGCTGAGTTTGCTAACCATTGTTGTGAGTGCATCAGTTGCAGGATTTGCAGGCCTTTCTATGGCACTGGGTGCATTTATAGCAGGGCTTCTTTTGGCGGATACAGAGTACCGACATGAAATTAAAGCGATGATTGTGCCATTCAAAGGTATGCTACTAGGGATATTTTTCTTATCGTTTGGTATGGGCATTAATCTTAATTTTATTGCTGAAAAGCCTGTTTGGCTTGCCTTGTCTGTTATTGGCCTTATGTTGACTAAAGCTGCGTTAATTTACCCGCTCTGTCGTTTGTGGAAGCAAAGCAAAGCCGTTTCAGCGGAGGCAGCTATTATGTTATCTCAGGCTGGTGAATTTGGCCTTCTTGTTATAGGTTCAGCGCTTACGCTTGGTATAGCGACAGAAGATGTTGGTCAGTTTATGCTGATTACTGTTGGCTTGACCATGTTTGTGACGCCAGTTATTACGCCACTTTCACGCAAGGTTGGCACATGGATAGAAGCGAGAGAAAGCCAAGGTGAACATATTCCTATCCCTGAAAGCCAAGAGCAAGGGCATGTCGCTATTTTTGGATTTGGACGAATGGGGCAAACCATTGCTGAAATTCTCTCTGGTGAAGGCGTTTCTATTATTGGTTTTGATAATGATGCACGTAAAGTGGATAAGTTAAAATCTTGCAGTTTTCCTGTGTATTTTGCAGATTCGAGTAAAAAAGCGGTTGTGAAAGCTGCGGGCTTGGAGCGCGCTTTATGCGCTGTTATTTCACTGGACGAACCTCATGCCACAAAGAAACTTGCAGAGAATATCCGCAAAGTTCACCCTCACTTGCCAATTTATGCAAGGGCAGAGGACGAAAAAGAAGAAGCTATTCTAGAAAAAATCCCTTATGTGGACGCCGTTCCAGAACATTTAGCTGTCAGCCAAGGGCTTGCTGAAAAGGTGCTTGGGGAGGCGGGCTATAGCGTTGATGAGGCCCACAAAATTGCAATCATGTCTGAACTGGATAAAAGTAAGGCATAAAATAAAGGCCCTTGCTATGTAGCAGGGGCCTTTAAGTTCTTTCGATTAGGCTGCAAAGCCAAGAGCGTGCATATCAGCTTCGCTCAATTCTTCGACAGTCAGGCTGCCAGGCTCACCAAAGATGGTGAGGTCCGATTCCTGAGCGGGCCGGATGGCGACCATGTTTGAAGGGGCTGGGTCAGCGCTGCCTGTGTATTTGGTCAGAATGACATCAAAAGTGCTGCTGCCGGCAGGGCCGTAACGGCGAATACCGCCTTCATCGCTGCAGCAAATATTGCCGCTCATGGGGTGCATTTGGAAAACCAACTTGAACGCCCTCTCCTTGCCGTCGAGGGCAGGGATTGGGTGCTGGGTCAGGTATGTACCCTCAACAACAAATCCGCTGATTTTGCCTTCGTTCAATGCAGTCATTGCCTTTGCAATGGTCATGGTGTGTCTCCTTAAGACAAAAGGGGAGAATTCCCCAGAAAGATAAACAGGACGAAAGTTTTCCCTTTGCAGGAATATTTCGCCTGCGGTGGGTCATGTGTTTAAATTATGGGGGTGATATAAGGCAAAAACAAGCCCCCGAGTTGGGGGCTTAGTTAAGTGCTTATTTGAGGGTTGGATCATCAGCTTCAAGTTTATGGAAGTAAGCACTGATGCGCGCGCCTTCACGTGTAAGCTGAACCACGCCGTAAATATCAGCAATCAGCTGGCGGCGCAGAACGCCAAGGGCGCTTTCAGATGTATCACCGTTTAAGAGTACACGGTTAATCACCGCATCAAGGGCCGTTGCAGGGTTGTTGGCGTGAATGGTCGCCATTGACCCTTCGTGACCGGTGTTAATGGCACTACAAAACGTAAAGGCGTTTTCTTTACGAATCTCACCGAGAATAATGCGGTCTGGGCGCAGACGGAGGGTTGCGTTTAAAAGATCTTTAATATCTTGGTTACCAACGCCTGTATCGTTGTTACTAAAAATCATAGGACACCAGTTTGGCTGGCTAATACGAAGCTCTGGTACATCTTCTAGGGTAATAAGGCGGTCTTCTTCTTGTACGTAAGGAAGAACGGCGTTCATAAATGATGTTTTACCTGTACCTGTACCCCCAGAAATCAAAAGCGTTTTGTGACCAACAATGGCATCAACAACAAGTTTTTTATCCTCTTCACTCATGTGGAAATCATCAATGGTAAAGGTTTCTTTACGCTGAATACGAATCGACATAATAAAGCCAGTAATGGTGTTAAAGCCGCCAACAATTTGTACACGGTGTCCGCCTTCAAACTTAC
>JAPKEQ010000090.1 GCA_028821995.1 Alphaproteobacteria bacterium | reverse complement strand
GATGATTATACCCAAACAAAAGTTGTGCCTATCAAAGGTAAAAAACAATCAAGTGAACCTCTTACAGGTATTGATAAGCTCAAATCTATGGATCCTTTCTTTAAAGAAGGTAAATTCCTAAAAGGTGCAGATAATGCCCTTAAGATGTATTACGAATCTCTCAAAGATGGTGATGAAGAGTTTTTAGAAGGTTTCCTTGCGCCGCGCCTTATGGATGAAACACGAGATTACCTTGAAGGTAAGCCTAAAAAACTTAAGCTTGTTGATAAGGTTAAAACATCAAGCATTGTAAACGCTGATATAAAAGGCAGAACAGCTTTTGTAGATGTTATGTTTGATGTATCTTTTGATGACAGTTCTTCAGAAAAAGTAATTTGGACACTGGCTCGCCCTGTAGATAGCGATGATCCTAACTGGGATTTGGACCAAATCCAAAAGCCTTCTTAAAGAATAAACAATGAAACGCTCTACTTTTGTTTTTGCAGCCTGTCTGCTTTCTGGGTGTGAAAATACGTCTACAGAACACATTTCATGGGAAGATCTTTCTTTATCCCATGAAGCCGAAGTTTCTATTTATCAAGATACACTCAGCTTTTGCCAGACGCATAAAAAAGATCCTGCTCAAATAGCAGGTCAAAAGGTTCTTATGAAACCTTTATGCAATAAACTTAAAAGTAATCATTCTTTAGAGTCGTTTAAACAGCTTGTAGAGCCAGCAGCCCTTAAAAAGAAGTCCTATTTGTTTTTTAATAAACCTTCAGCTAAGGCAACTGCTTATTACACACCACTTCTAAAAGGCTCTTATGATAAGACAAGCATATATAATGTTCCTGTACGTAAAAAACCTAAAAATTTAGTTCAAATCCATACAAGTGTATTTGATGAATCACAGAAAAGCATTTGGATAGGCATGATTAAGGGGCAAAAAATAGTGCCTTACTTTGAGCGCGCTGAAATAGAACAGTCAGAAGAAGACGTTCTCTTTTATACAAACAGCCTTGTTGATAAGTTTTTTTTACAGGTCCAAGGGTCTGGTTATGTGAGTTTTGAAAATGGTGATAAAAAGCTCGCTTCTTTTGCGGCTCATAACGGTAAAACTTATACAAGCATTGGAAAGGTTCTTGTGGAGGAAGAAGAGCTTTCTTTAGAGAACGCAAATATGTTTGCAATTAAAACATGGCTTAAAAATAACCCTTCAAAAGTAGAAACGCTTCTTAATACAAATGAACGCTACATTTTCTTTGGGTGGGGCAAAGATGTGAAGGGTGCATCAAAACGAACTCTTGAAGCTTATAAAAGCGCAGCAATCGATCCAAAGACGATGAGCTATGGCTTACCTTTTATTTTAAACACAACCAGAACTGTTGATGGCATAGAACAACAGTACATCTTACGTGCAGATGACACAGGCGCTGCGATTCGTGGTGTTGGTCGGGTGGATATCTATGCCGGAGAGGGTGAGCTTTCCGAAAAAATGGCGGCATATCAAAATAGTGATGGTGAAATGGTTGTCTTTTTACCAAGACCGTTGTAGCGTGTGAGCCAGAAAAAGGAACACATGGAATGAAAACCCTTAAACTTGGTACACGTCGTAGTAAGCTCGCTCTTGTTCAAGCACGCCTTGTTAAAGAGCGCATTGAATCAACCCTTGATGATATTCAGGTTGAAATTGTTGAGTTTGTAACAACAGGCGATAAATCTCAAGCTTGGGGTAACCAAGCTAAACTAAGTGGCAAAGGTGATTTTACGAAAGAGATTGAGGACGCACTCCTTGATAAATCTATTGATCTTGCTGCACACTCTATGAAGGATGTTCCTATCTATATGCCAAAAGGCCTGGTAATTAAAGCAGTCCTTGAGCGCCATGACCCAAGAGATGTTTATATTTCTAATAATTATGATTTTGAAATGCTACCAGAGGGTTCAGCTGTTGGCACAGGCGCAATTAGGCGTGTTTCACAATTGAAAAACATGTTTCCAAATTTGGATGTAAAGCCTATCCGCGGGAACGTAGAAACGCGTATTCAAAAGATGAAAGATGGTGAGTTTGATGCCATTATTCTTGCAAAAGCAGGGCTTGACTTGCTTGGTCTTGAAAAAGAAATCCATACAGTATTTGAACCAGATTTGATGCTACCAGCCCTTGCACAAGGTATTGTGGGCGTGGAATGTAGAGAAGATGATGAAACAGCACTTGGAGCTTTAGCAGCAATTAACCATGCGGAAACATGGGCTTGTGTGACAGCAGAGCGCTCTCTTCTAGAAAAATTAGGCGGTGACTGTAAAACACCTGTTGCTGGATATTGTCAGGCTACGGCTGGCGGTAATTTACGTCTTATTGCTATGGTTTCTTCCTATGATGGGCAAACGGTTTACCGTTCTCGTGAAAAAATGCCAGATGATTCTGCCTATGCCCTTGGCCAACATGTTGCAGATATTCTGATTGAGCAAGGCGCAGATAAAGTGATAGCAGAGTGCAAAGCTCAATTCTCCTCGTAGGTTCAGCAGAACGACTTCCTGTATTTCAGGAAGCTTTTCAAGTGCGTTTTCCATCTGTGGATATTTTTTCGATTTCAAATCATAAATCCCTCCCCCTTTCTAAGGGCTCTTTAAACGTGATTCAAGAATCAGACGGTGTTTTGTTGACAAGCGCACTTGCTTTAAGTGGGGTGGATACAGAAACCCTTCAAAGGTTTCCGCCTTTTTACTGCGTTGGTAAAAAATCAGCTGAGATGGTGCGTGCGTTGGGCGGCCGGGTTGCATATGAAGGCACAGGTTCAGCTCAAGGCTTGCTAAGAGCCCTTATTAAAGAAGAAAAGATTTCTCAAAAATTTGTTCATTTATGCGGAACCTCTTCTGGAGATGATTGGTACATAAAAATTAGAGAAAACAGCGGCAGTATTACACCTATTTTAACTTATAAAGCATTCTATAAAAATAAAGTTTCTCTCAGTGAACAAAAGCGTATAGAGACAGCAAATGTTTTGGTCTTTCTTTCTCAGGCAGCGTTAGAAAAAACCCAAGCAATGTGCCTTAAATATAATGTAGATACCTCAAATAAAAGTATTGTTTGTCTAAGTAGGGATATCGCCTTAAAGGGCAAGGGATGGAAAAGTGTTTCATGGGCAGATAGGCCACAAAAAGAAAGTTTAATAAAAGCTGTAGAGCTGGCTGTAGAGTATTAATAGCCCAGCTGTGGGTTTTGTGGCATTATATTAATGATTTTGACTTATTAAAGGATAAAGATTTATGGCGACCAAAAAGAAAGAAACAAAACCGAAAGGTTCTGCTCTTAAAAAAGAGGACTCGGTTCAAAAAAAGAAATTTCAGCTGCAAACACGATCCCCGTGGGTCTTTGCTGCCTTTGCAGTTGTTGGTATGTTTCTATTAACACTTATCTGGCCAGAACCTTTTGAGGATATTATCAAAGGGGTAAAAGAAGACAAAAAAATAAATATTATAGCACCCCCAAGGCTGGCTGATACAAAATCAACACCTGTTGCCACGCCAGTGAACCCTACTAAAGTGCAAAAACAACCTTCTGTATTAAGTACCGAAAAGGCTCAAAATCCAGAAGAGCAAGCTGAGATCATTAACCAGCTCAATCAAAAAATTAGTGCGCTAACAGGCATTACGGAAGCCCAAACACAAGAAATTACAACGCTCCAACAGTATTCAGAAGAGCTTAACATGGCTCTTCAGGCTTTTAAAAGTCCTCAAACACTTCTTCCAACACTTCAAAATGAACCAGCTTTTTCAGGGGTAGATATGTCTCCTCTTTCTGCACCAAAAGTTAAAATAAACGTGCCTCTCTCTCTACTTTTTGAAGCTATATATTCAGGTCCTCTTTCAAGAGAAGAGCGCACAAAGCAACAGCCTCAAAATCTTCTTGCAAAATCGGATAGTTCATGGAAAAAAGCTCTTTCCCAGTGGGTTTCAATCAAAAAACAAACGGTTGAGGATTACGCAATGTCATATGATGAACAATGGCTTGCACATGTTGCAGAGCTTAAAAAACGCCTTGTAATTGGGGATTACGAATCATGTGTATCCTGGATTCGTGAGAGTCCTATTTTATCTACAGATAACCGTTTTACAAATGCTGGAAAACAGCTAGCAATGTACAACGTTCAACAAAATCTTATAAAGCGTGTGAGGGATTTTTATGCTCGCTAAAGGCATCCTTGTTTTTCTTTGTGTGGCAATACTTGGGCTTGTAACTCAGCAGGTGACAACAAACCCTGGGGATGTTGTCATTGTGTGGAATGGTTATGACATCCGTTTTTCAACAACAGTTCTTTGCGTTATTCTTGTGGGCAGTTTCTCAGGTTTTTTCCTGACAGGATATATCGTTTCATGGATTAAAATGTTTCCTAAGCTGCTAAAAGCAAAACGTGGCCGTAAGTCTGAAATAAAAGGCTTAAACTATCTTTTTGAGGCTTTCGAGTCTTTAAGTCTTGGAGATGCTAAAGAGGCAGAGAGATCTGCTCATAAATCTTCCGCCTTTCTTAAAGATACAAGATTGAGCCGTGTCGTTGAAGCTCAAGCGCTTTCTCATCAGGGGAAATCTCAAAAGGCAGAAGGTATCTATATTGAGCTTTCGGCAGAAAAGAAAAGCCAGCTTGCTGGCCTTCGCGGGCTTCTTGCACAGAGCATTAAAGAAAAAAACTGGCGTGAGGCAGAGCTTTTACTTGAAGGGTGTCAGGATGAATATCCTAAAAATGGTTGGGTTGCTAAAAACGCAATGCTGATTTACTTAAAGCAAGGCCAGTTTTATAAAGCGCAGGACTATTTAAAATCTTACCTTTCTTATGCAGATGTTTCAGGAGAAGAAAAAATTACAACAGAGCAAGGGCTTGCCTTTCTTAAAGGGGAGTCTGCTTTTAAATCTGTAGAAGCTGCTCATAAAAAGCTGGGTGCAACGCTACCAACCACGCTTTACCTTTTAAATCGTTTGGTAGAGCAGAAAAAGTGGCGACCTGCTTTTGCTCTTGCAAGCACTGCTTATAAAGAGTTACCCCATCTTGTCATTTATAAAGTATGGGCGGAACTTCTCTATAAAAGATACCGTAAACCAGACATTTTGAAACAAACCCTTTTACTTATTCAAGATATGTCAGAAGTACCAGAAGCAAAACTGGTTGTGGCAGAGGCGTGGCTTCGTTCAGGTAACGCGCTTAAAGCAAGACAACTGCTAATAGATATGTCGTCTGAGTTCTCATATAGAGAGGTTTACGACCTTTTAATTGAGGCAGAAAGAGACCTTAACCCACATTCAAAAGAAATCGCATTTTGGGCAGAAAAGTCTCTTCAATCTCTTCATGCGCCACAGGAGTATATGGAGACATCTAATGCGCTCTATACCTGGTTTGAAACATATGCTGCTCCAATAGATATAGAAGAATTTTCCATAAATGAAATCCTTAAAAAGCTGGGTGCAGAAGATATCTTAGAGCTTGAAGACCCTATAGCAGAAGTTGTTGTGGCTTAAATGGTTGATGACTGGTCAGAGTGGCTTGAAGAGGTTGATGATGTTAAGCCTCTTAAGGGTAAGAAAAAGGCAGAACTGCCTGCTGAAACAAAGAACAATGATAATGATCTTTCTGATAATCACGAAGAAGAACTGATTATTTCTAAAGGCCCAACGCCAGCTCAGCTTCTCCTTGAAAAATTTAAAAGAAAGCAAAAAGAGCAGCCAGAAGGTATGCACCATAAGGATACCACCCGTGCGGACCATATGTCAGGCACCCGGGCAAGCGTGGATGAAAAAACCCGCCGTAAGCTTATGAAAGGAAACTTTGCGTTAGATGCAAGACTTGACCTTCATGGCATGACTGTTGATGAAGCAAGGCGCCGTACTGATGACATTCTTGAGCGTTGTGCTAAGTCAGGTGCAAG
>JAPKEQ010000089.1 GCA_028821995.1 Alphaproteobacteria bacterium | reverse complement strand
CCCGGGTACATATCAAACCGGTTTTCAGGATCTGGGAGCTGAACTTTGTCAAATAGGCGAATGACTTCGGCCTTACGCTCAGCGCGGCTCAGTTCAGGTTGGTGGATTAAGAGTGCTTCATCAACCTGTTGACCGACAGTTTGTGTCTGGTTAAATGAGCTGAGAGGCTGTTGAAAGATAATAGACATGTGATTTCCGCGGATGGAACGCAGCAGAGATGTGCTGCAGTGAGTCACGTTGCCGTCTTTGTCGGTGGAGACCATTTTTTCACCGTTTAGGGTGATTTCGCCACTTATAATACGGGTCACACCAGGAAGAAGGTCAAGTGCTGCAGTAGCACTGACAGATTTCCCAGAACCCGATTCGCCGACAAGGGCAACAGTTTCACCTTTGCTTATATGCAGACTGACGCCATTAACGGCAACAACCGTCTGAGACGAATCTGCAGGGTGAGCAAAGCCAACCTGGAGGTCTTTGATTTCAAAAACAGGATGATGAGACATCTTGTTCTCCTTTAAACATGTTTGTTTGTTTTGCGCGAGCGAGTATAGCAGTTTACATCGCGCTTGAATGCGCAAAAGCGCAAAACATAAAGACAAGATAGTTCTATATAAAATAAATGATAATGTATACAGCCATTAAAGTAAAGGTAAGCTTTGTATTTTTTATGATTTTTTTTTACAATAAAATCTACAAAACAGGAGAATAAGAATGAGCGGCCTTACCCTATACGATAAAGTTTTTGCTGAACATGTTGTGGATACACTCCCAGATGGGACGCCGCTTCTCTATATTGATCGCCATTTGGTGCATGAGGTTACAAGTCCGCAAGCTTTTGAAGGGTTGCGCGCCGCAGGCAGGCATGTGAGAAATCCCAAAGCTACGCTTGCTGTTGTGGACCATAATGTACCCACAACACCTGATCGCCATACAGGTATTAAAGATAAAACATCCAGAATTCAGGTAGAAACCTTAGAAGAAAATGTTAAAGAATTTGGCGTAGAATATTACGGCATGGATGATACGCGCCAAGGCATTGTGCATGTGGTTGGTCCGGAACAGGGCTTTACGCTTCCTGCAACAACAGTGGTATGCGGGGATAGTCATACTTCAACGCATGGTGCTTTTGGCGCGCTTGCGTTTGGGATTGGTACCAGCGAGGTTGAGCATGTACTTGCAACGCAAACATTACCACAAAAAAAGCTTAAAAATATGCGTATTCTTTTTACTGGAAAGCGAGCGCGCGGTGTTTATGCAAAAGATATGGCTTTAGCTCTTATTCGTGAAATTGGTACGGCGGGTGGAACTGGATATGTGATGGAATTTGCAGGTGATGCTGTAGAAGAGCTGACGATGGAAGGGCGGATGACGCTGTGTAATATGAGCATTGAAGCAGGCGCAAAAGCAGGCCTTGTTGCGCCTGATGATGTGACGTTTTCTTACCTTAAAGGTACACCTAAAGCGCCAAAGGGCGAACAAATGGAAGATGCTGTGTCTGTGTGGAAAATGTTTAAAACTGATGACGATGCAATGTTCGATAAAGAAGTCCGTATTGATGTGTCACAGCTTAAGCCACTAACTACATGGGGCACAAGCCCTGAAAAGGTCATCGATATTGATGGTGTAGTACCTACACCCAAAGATGCCTCAGAAGAGCGCGCGCTTGAATATATGGGGATCAGTTCTGGAGAAAAGATTACTGACGCTAAAATTGATAAAGTGTTTATTGGCAGTTGTACCAATGCCCGCATTGAGGATTTAAGAGAAGCGGCCAAGGTTGCGGCCCAAGGCCATGTGGCAAAAGGGGTGCAGGCGCTTGTGGTGGCAGGGTCTGGTCTTGTAAAACATCAGGCAGAAGAAGAGGGCCTTGATCAAGTCTTTATAAAAGCTGGATTTGAATGGCGTGAACCAGGGTGCAGTATGTGCCTTGCTATGAACGCGGATAAGCTGGGTGAGGGCGAACGCTGCGCTTCTACCAGTAACCGTAACTTTGAAGGACGCCAAGGTAAAGGCGGCCGTACACACCTTATGAGCCCATCCATGGCTGCGGCCTCAGCACTTGAAGGTAAAATCGCAGATGTAAGAAAATATTTATAAGAATCCCCCCCCTAAAAAAAAGAAGGAGGGGGGGGGGAGTTTTAGGAATTAATCTCTTCCAAGAATGTCTGCGACCGTTTCACCAACAAGAGTTAAGAACTCCCCGAGAAATCCAAGAATCATGTTAAGCGCACGTTCAATAAATGATGTGATCTCTCCATCAATTTCTATTGCTTGTGCTTCTTCAGCCGCCGCCGCTGCCATTTCTGGGCTTAGAATTGCTGCCATGCAAATAAAGCTAAATATAATAAGTTGTTTCATAAGTTTTTCCCTAACCTTCTTTAACACCATAGCTTGCCATCATTGCACGCGGATCTTGGTGCAATCTATGTAACCCTAGTTCCTTATGGTTTAGCCCCATAGAAACACCAATCAATTGCTGAATACTCATTTCTGGTAGGTTAATGTTTATGCCCATTGCTTTCTCACTGCGAGACTGGTAAGCCCCAACAGCCATATCGCAAAGTGTGCATGGGGATACCATAACATCTGCGCCTTTTTCTTTCGCTTCATGGCTATGGCCGCCAGACATGCGCAAAAATTCTTTTTCATTAAGTAGCATGTAGTGGAAACCACAACACTTGTCTTTTCCGTTGTACTCAAGCACTTCTCCGCCAATGGCTTCAATAAGCGTATCTAGGTACTGGGGCTTCTGGCCGCCTTTACCATCAAATACATCGCGTGGGCGCAGTGAATGGCAACCGTAAAATGGGGCAACCTTCATACCGTTAAGTGGGCTTGTAATATGTTTTTTGAGTTTTTCAGCGCCAAACTCTTCCACAAGAACCCAAATAAGGTGTTTGGGTTCCATCTTGTTTTCAAATGGTTTTACGCCAGCCTTAACAAGAACAGCATTAATTTTCTCGCGAATATCATCATCTTGAAGACGCGCATATGCGTATCGGAATGTTTGCAGGCAGGTGTTGCAAATTGTCACAATATCCATGCCCATTTCTTCCGCCTGAGAGAAAATGCGCGCGTTAATTGCAAGGGCAGCAGCAGGATCATGCTCCTGCAGGTTACCAGCACCACAGCACGTTGCTGCATGCATTTCATGGAGCTCTATGCCAAGTTCATCTGCAACTTTACGTGCAGACCAGTCGGCTTCTTTCTGAATTTGCTTTGCGGCGCATCCAGGGTAGTAAGCGTACTTAAGCTTTTTAGCTGCCATGTTTTTTGTCCTTATTTTTCTAATTTTAGCAATTTTAATGCACGGCGCACTGCCTGAGCAACATCTTGTGCAAGAGAATTTTCTCTTGGAAGGTCTTTTGTGTAAATTTTACGAAATTCTTGGTATGTGAGATCCTCAAGGGCAAAGCTTCTCGCGTTGCGATGTTTCATAAGAAGGTGCCATTTTCTCTGGCCCGCTTTATCTGCAATTTTTTGCTGTGCATTGGTTGCATAATAAACGCGTTCGCCACTGGTGAATGTTGTGTTTTGCTGCTCAATAAGAATAAGTGTTTTAAGTTCTTGAGAGATTTTAGACTTATTGATACTAAATTCATCAGTAAGCGGCTCATCTTCCATGAGTTGCTTGATCGTTAAAATGTTTTCACCACCTGTCATAGCTATTATTATGACTCAAAGCGCGCTCAAATCAAGGGCTCAAGTCTTTTCATATGAAAAGCCACACGTTTGTGTGGCTTTTCGGAAGGAAATAAGTGGCGATTATACCACTTGGCAGTAATCTCCAAAATTAGGCTTAGGCGCTCTAGGATGGAGAACGCTTGGATCACCATACCCAAGGTTTACAAGCATTGTTGCTTTAAAATTTGGCTTATCTTTAAAGAAAGTTTCATTTACTTTTTTAGGTGAAAATCCAGTCATAGGGCCACAGTCCAAACCAAGGCTGCGTGCAGCCATAATGAGATAACCTGCTTGGAGTGTGCTATTATAGAGAGCTGTTTTCTCAGCAAATTCTGGTTTGCCTTCGTACCAGCTTTTTGTATCCGCGTGCGGGTATAGTTTATGCCCATCCTCAAAAAAATTAGCGTCATAAGCTACAATGGCAGTCGCTGGTGCTGTCATTGTTTTTTCAATATTACCTTCCATGAGGGCATCTTTTAGCATCTCTTTACCTTCTGGAGATTTTACAAAAACAAGACGGATTGGCAGGCAGTTGGCACTTGTAGGGCCCATTTTTACAAGGTCATAAAGGTCTTCAAGGAGGCTGTCTGGTACATCTTTTTGCTGCCATTTAAAATGAGTACGCGCTTCTTTAAAAAGCTTGTTGAGCCATGCTTCTTTGCTTGTGTCTGTTGTTATGGGTTGTGCTGTCATGGTATTTCTCCTTGTTCGAAATTGTGGAACAATTGTAACAAAAAAAAGAAGGTCTGCAAGTAAAAAAGAAAGCCACCCCAAAAGGGCAGCTTTCAAAGTCGATTTAAGACAGCTCTAGCGCCTTGCCAGTACCGTGGCGCACCAGGCGGTTCCAAACCAGCATGCCAGCCAGAAGGAAACGGTCATGCTCGCGGCAAACTTCAACTGTTTTCAGAATTGTTGCACGATGTTTTGCGAACATGTCTTCTTTCAGGCGCGGGTCGGAGGCGACAGCGTTCAGCTGCTCTTCCGAAATGCGAACCAGGGGTGTTTCAGGCTTGAGATGCATGAACATAGGGATCGAAATCCGCGCAGCAGACGCATTGGAACGCTTCAGCTTGTCTACGCCGTGCCATGTGGCCGGAAGATAACCATCAGGGTTCACTTGACCTGTGATGAAGTCATAGGAGCCGCCTGTAAACAGGCTGCAAACTTCGCCAATATTGGTCACGAAGAAATGCTCATCCTCTGCCGGGTTAAAGGCGGGGATGTAGCTATGGTTTTCTTCTTTCAGCGCGCTAGTACGATCGTGGGTACGGTCGCAGGCCCACAGGCCTTGTTCGCGTGCGGGTGACAGAATCGTCAAAAAACCAAGGTCACGGTGCCCAGCCGCCGGAACGGATCCATCATCATCTTCTTGCCGGTAAGCAGGGAAGTAGTTGACGCGTTGTGTCGTTGGTGTGCTGTCACGCAGGCTGGTCGCAATATTCTTGAATTGTGGTGCATGCTGCGAAACCACAGGTTCAATGCGGCTAATAATCTCAAGGCCAACGCGCTGCTGTTCTGCTGCGTATTGATTGAGGATCGAGAGATCAAAGTGAAGCGCCGTAGGCAGGGTGACACCCGGCATGAACGGGCGGTTAACCATGAACTCTTTCAGGTCAACTTTTTTACCAAGGGTGCTGCCAGATTTACCAACCCAACCAACTTCGGTGATAGGGTCAGAAGGGAACTGTGCTTTGAAGGCCTGCGCCATTTCAAAGAATTTGCGCACTTCTTCTTCTGTGGCGTGGATCAGGTCATAAGGTACGCCATGGTCCGTTACAGCGCCAAAGCCAATACGGTGGAAGGATTCAGTGTAGTCCGCACCAAAAGTGCGAGAGCTAAGGGAGAGAAGGGGGAGGGTCATTAGAGAGACTCCAAAGAGAGGGCGGAAAAACCCGCTGTGAAAAGAAACGCAGATTTAAAAATTAAACACACTGTATACGTGAGGTATACAGTGTGTCAAGTTGTAGCTGTAGAATCAGAGAAAGAAAGTTTAAGCGGCAAGCGCTTCTGCGATTTGCAGGGCGTTGAGTGCGCTTCCTTTTCTGAGTGTATCACTGCTGATCCAAAGTTGGATACTGTCTTTACCAGTACGGATACGGCTCACGTAAATAGGGTCGGTTTCAGCAGAACCAAATGGCGTAGAGACTTCGCCTTTTCCAATATCATCAATCACGCAAATACCAGAGCCGCTTTCAAGGAGGTTGCGTACGTCTTGCGGTAAGAGGTGCTTATCTGTTTTAAGAACAACAGACTGGGAGCAGCCTACAAAGCTTGGAATTGTGATAGCTGTCACAAGTGGTTCTACGCCTGCAAAAGCCTGTACATCTTTTCTAACAGCGCTCTCAACAGAAGTGTTTATGCCATCTTCATCTGCGCCAACCATAGGGATACAGTTAAAAGCAATTTGTGTTGGGAAAAGGTTTCCTGTCATTTCTTCTGCACCAGCGCCGCCGACAAGGCCAATGCTTTGGTTGTAAAGTTCGTCCATGGCCTTAACGCCACCGCGACCTGTACCATACAGAACAGTCGTTTGAATATCTTTTACATGTACGCTGCTTTCAAGGGCTTTAAGCACAAGAGTTAGCTGAATAGCTGCTG
>JAPKEQ010000088.1 GCA_028821995.1 Alphaproteobacteria bacterium | reverse complement strand
CTTACATAAAAAAAGGCGGACAACGTTGATTGTCCGCCAAGTGTTAGTAGGTTGCCCAGAAGAGGGGGAAGTTAAAACTGGAGCAGCAACCTATCTCGCAACAAGAGCCCTGAAACTTATTAAACCCTAAACACTATCTAATTCGTTCGTTCTCTTAAAGTAAGTTATGGGGTTGGTTTTCTGCCATTTCAAGTGGGGGAAGCAAATTTATTTTTAAGTGAGGGTGTGTTGCAGCGGAAATGCAGGAAAAACGCAAAAAAATGGGAGCCGAGGCTCCCATTTTTCATCGATTGCACGTAGTGCAGATGTCGATTATTCGTCTTCGATCTCTTCAGCCAGGTCAGCCAGATCGGAAGCCATCGACGAATGAACGCCCAGAGCCTTGGCAATCTTAACGATCGCGTCGTACTCTTTTTGGCTCAGGCCGTCAGAGGCCATGGCAACATCGATAGCGATGTAGGCGATGGTTTCAGCCTGTTCATGACCAGCGATTTTTTCCAGCATACCAAACAACTGCTTGCGGCCGCCGAATTTCACAGCCAGCGGCGCGAATTCGTCGATCACAGCGGCGGCTTGACCTTTGAAGGCCTGCAGGGCGGTGTGGCTGTCGAGCGCGGTATACGTCTCTTCCTGTTCCTGGTCGTCCCAGTCATTGTCGATACCACCAACGATGGCACAGGCAGCGGCGGCGCCGCGGAACAGGTTTTTGTCTTTCAGTTGCGACAGAGCATTTTCACCGCCAGCGCGCATTTTTTGAAGAAAACCAAGCATAGTGTATCTCCTTTCAAGAGATATAGGGGGGAGGGGAATAAACACCAGCGGAATTGCTGGCATTGGAATAAACTGCATGAGCACATTTGTTTGTGTGAACTCTCACATCATACGGTATCTAGAGGATGCTGTTGAAGCAACTTAGAAAGAACGTGAATAAAGATATATGCCGTAGCAGTTACGGGTTATGTATACAATGGATCTTTCTTCCTCGTCAACCCCTTTTTTTTACTTTTTTCATTTTTTCTTTAATTTTAATGTTCTGTAGATATTCCCCTTGCTTGTCTTGTATACATTTGTTATCTTCCAGCTAATTTGTAATCTTGTATACGTTTCCCCTCTTGCTTCCTTATATATAGGAGGCGACTTCTCTCCCCTTGGCACGAAAGGAGATTTTCTGTGCTACAAACTCTCAATAATGTAAAAAACTTGCCCACGCAAGTTTGGATAGCGCTTGCTGTCGTATCTGGACTATTGGCGGTTTTTGCGCCAATGTCTGTCAATATGTGGCTTGTGATTATGGCGGTTATTACCGTGATTATTGCAAAAGCCTGTGACGTATTTGAACCGGCTGCTGACCACCTTGGCCGTGATATGCCCCCGGGTATTAAAGGTGCTGTTATCAATGCGATTGGCTCTTCTATGCCAGAGCTTTGGACAACTGTTGCATTGCTGTTTTGGGTTGGCCATGCCGATTCTTTTGCAGCGGGCATCAGTGTAACAGCTGGTTCTGCAGTCTTTAACGGTAACATCATTCCTATGGTTTCCGTTCTGGCTGTCATGTCACCGTTCATGATTCGTATGCTCACACTTGGCATTGTGTCGCTTTCACCTGCTGCAAAAATCAGTGAGATTGAAGTAGACCGCATGGCAATTTTGCGTGATGCCGCTGCTCTTATTGCTGCTGAAGGCGCGTTGATTCTGTTGCTTGGGCAAGCGTCCCTGGATTGGGTTGATGGCCTTATTCTCGTTGGCTTGTATGTCCCTTATGTTCTTTTCATGTGGTGGCAGGCTAATAATCATGTTGCTGAAGAAGGTGATGACGACGATGACGAGGATGAAGTGCCGATGACCACCAGCCGTGCTTGGCGGAACCTGGGCATCAGTACTGCGGTACTTGTTGTTGCTTGTTTTGTCCTTGGTGAAGGTATTATTGGTAGTGCTCATGCTATGGGCGTTCATCCCGTAATTACGGCCATGTTCCTTGGTGCTGCTGCTTCGTCTGTTCCGGATACTATTTTGAGCGTCAAAGATGCTATGAAAGGCAACTATGAAGATGCTGTGGCCAACGCGTTTGGTTCCAACACTTTTGACATCTGTATTGCTTTGGGTGCGCCGCTTATGGTGTACACGTGGATGCACGGTGAAATTGTGATGCCTGAAAATGATAGCATTCAAGCACTGCGTATTGGCCTGATTGTTGTATCTGTTCTGACAGTTGCAACGCTGCTAATTCCGCGCAAGATTCGCTTGTGGCATGCAGGTGCAATGGGTGCCCTGTACATTGCATTCTCAGTATTCGCACTAAATACTGAGTTCCATTGGTTCCCAATGCCCTTCTAAACGATTAAAAAACACCCCCTTTTTAGGGGGTGTTTTATTTGTGCCTTTGAACTGTGAATGCAACAAAAAAAGACCTGCGGTTAAGCAGGCCTTTTCTTTTAGAAGTTCGATTGTGATGTTTGACGTCTTAGACGCCGTTGGCGGCGCAGAATGCGTCAAAGTCAGCCGGGGTCGAGGTCGCGTTGGCTTTGATGTTCGCCAGCAGTTCGCGTTCGTTGCCGTCCACGGTGCCGTCGCCATCAACCAGCGCTTTCAGCGTGGCCCATTCAGCATCGTCCAGCACGCCGGGGGTGTCGTCGTCGGCCAGAACAGCGTCAGTGCCTGCTTCAACAAACAGTGCAGTCCAGCCTGCGTCGTTGCCGTTGCCGGATACGGCGTCATTGATGTCGAACAGCGCTTGTAGCTCGTCGGCGTCCACGGTGCCATCTTCATAGAAGAAAGCGCGCAGATCTGCGACTTCGGCGGCGTCAACAACGCCATCAGCGACAACAGCGGCAACAACAGCGGCAGTGGTTTGACCAAGATAAGACATAGTGATCTCCTTTCGGGAGAGTTGGGGGAGGGGAAACTGCTTTTAGATTAATTAAACCTACAGGAAGTTAAGAGCGGGACAAAAAGTATCCGCGCGAAAAAAAAAGGGCCTGAAGGTTTAAGCAGTAATCACTGTATAAATAATGTTGCATACAATGTCAACTGTTCAAATGAAAAAAAATGCGAAAAAGGGGTATGTATTATAAATATTATTTGCAGCCAGTTAAAAAATTCGCAAAATCTGAGTAATGTGTAAGCTGTTGTACCCAGTATTGCTCAAGAGCATATTGAGGGGCAGCGCCTGCAGTCACATCAAAACCCGGTAGAATAAGTACGTTATCAATACTAGAACGGTTACCAGATGCCTCGTAGACAAGGGTGGCGGTCTGCTGAGAGGTAAAGGTACGCGGTTCTTCCCCTGGCGCGCAGTAAGCTAGGCATTCTTTTATAGTAACGGTTCTGTTTTTATGATCCGTCATGAGGTTTAAAAGGTCAGCGCTACTAAGGGTCTCGTTTATATACTTCACCAGAGGGCCAGGAAAGCCGTTAAGCGCTTCTATATAGAATCCTGCATCTGTCACTATCACAGGCTTATCTAAAGTACTTGCTGCAAAGTAAGCAGAGAAGGCGGCCACATCCTCCACCTGTAGAGATTGTATCTCAGGTGTCTCAATCTTTTTTCGATCAATCGTAATACCAAATGGACGCATAATATCCTGCGCGGTTTTGAGCTTTTGGTCACTAGATGTTATGTATGTAATATTTTTCATGAAGGGGATTGTAGCAGAAGCTTCCTGGCGGCGACATAGCCGAAGTTGAAATTATGAACACATGTTACATTGCGATGGGAGGTTAAAAAGCATGTATTTTTTGTTCTAAATTTGAGTTTGATTCGTGCAGGGAGCTTACATGATCATGACGTGAAACAACTCTTTTTAGAATGGATCTTGTTGTTATCGAAGTAATAAATATTAACCCAAAGGATGACACTCCTCCAGCCAAAGACAGCTTCTGTAGCAATAGTTCAATGCTCATACCAGCAAGAATACCTCCTGATGTGCACGCTGTTTCTTCTGTTATGTTTTGTAGTAAAAATTGACTTTCTTTAGCGCCTTTATAAACTAAAAAGGTTTCAACCAAAGTATGTAAAACTGCAGCTGTTAATGTTGCTCCTGCTAGTGAATTAAATAAAGATGCAAGGCCACTGTACTCCATGTTTGAGAAGCCGTCTAAAACAATATTTCCTGCATCTTCAGCACTTAAGTTAAATGGTATAATTTGGTTATTAATACCTTGAGCATTAGCCCATGATTGCACTTGAGGTGCAATATTTTGCGGGACTGCAAAATCAACATGTGTTACAGCTGCTGAACCGTCAAAAATTTCTCCGTTTAACAGTTTTTGGTTCACAATAGTTATATGCTCTTGAACAGCTTCAGCATTTGAATAAGTTTTTACTTGGATATATTGCGTGTGATCATTTGCGTGGTCAACCGCTACATCCCAAGCTTCTTGACTGCCAGAATCTGCTAACCGAGCATTAAACCCGGCAGAATTTGCAGCCTCAACAAAATAATTTTCCCCGATCTGACCTTTTATTTTATTTACGAGTCCAAAAATAGATTCATCACCAAGCATAAGTTTTGCCGTTAGAATTTCTCGTACTTCATTATAGCTATTGGCCTTATCCTTCATAAGCTCTGAAAAGCCGTATAATAGCTCAGGGGAGATTTGATCTGTTAAGCCATCACCATGCAATAAGTCAAATGTAGTAATGCCACCAGCTACGGAATAAGATAAGAAATTATCGACCTCTTTCTCTACATTCCATCGATTGGCAATATTTTTAATAGAGCCCATCTTTGAATGAGCATATTTTTTATAAAACTCTGCAACCGTTAATGTGTTCATACTATTCTTCATTATTCAATTTTTCTTCTAAGACCTCTATACGTTTAAGAGCCTCAGATAATTTATTGGCAAGAACATCATTATATTGCTCTTGCAGCGCTATGTGCTTTTGCATTTCATTGAATATCTTTTGTCCAGATGCGGTGTCTAAAAAGTCAGTAACATTTTTTTGCGCTTTAGATGTTTTGTCAGAAGCGCTATTTACAGCTACTTCGATCTTTTTATCATAACCGCGAGCAGTTACTTCATTTTTTACAAAGCTTACCCCGTCTTTTAATTTATTAACATAAGACTTCAAATTTTTCACTTTCCTAAATTCATTAGATACCCTTCCAAATTCAGCAAAAATTCACCTTTTGGGCTATCTACCGAGGGTTTCACCTTTCATTTGTGTTGGCAGGATAGGTACTTTATGATCGTTTTTTTTATTCGCCTCCATAAACAGCTAATGGAAGTAACGCCATGAAACACAAAGAGAATTATATCAAATCTCGTGTAAATATACAAACAAAAGAGGTGTTAAAATGCATTGCAGAACGTGGACTGAGCAAAGCTATTTTTCACTTCAAAAACGTTCAGACGTCGGCACTGCTAAATACATAAAGCTGTCCAAAGAGATGGTAGAAAAAATATTAGTTATTTTTTAGGTTTTCTTAGAGCTTTAAAGCACAATAATGATAATTGCTTACCAGATATGTTTAGGAAAAATTCTTTAGGCATACTAAGTAAAACTCCATAAGCTTTATAACCCATTCGAGGGAGGTTTTTTGCAATTTTTTCAGCTATATATTGGGAGAATAATTTTTCATCGAATAAGCCTGATGCTTGGTTAGATTTTACCATGGCTTTAAAATATGCAGGTATCGTTTGCTTGGGTAATTCAATATGCTGAGGTTGCTTTCTGCAAAAACATAGGTGGCACTTACTTAAAGCTTTTTCCTGTATACCGAGACGTGCCAAAACTTCTAGGCGAACTTTATCACTAAACCCTTTTTGCTTATCATTAAGGGCTGTACTCGTTTGGCCAGGGTGGATACGGTAAAAGTATACAGGTGTAGGCAGGCTTGTGAAGCGTGCATGAGCATCAAATGCCAGTTGGGTAAAAAAGTGATAATCATGGGTATAATAAATTTCTGTATTATACCGAATTTTATGCTTTTCGATTAAATCTCGGCGCATAAGTGTTCCGCCGTGGCCTAGGGTAGAATCGTAAAGCATACCCATGCGAATGCGCTCGTTATCAGTTTCATAAGAAGCCATTAATTTATTATGACCTTCAAAACACTGAAACCAGCCACCGCAAATATCAAAATTTAAATGCTTTTCCATGAAATCTACTTGAGTTTTTAATGCACCTTTCACAAGCTTGTCATCACTATCTAGAATGTAAATATATTTACCTTTAGCATTTTCTAGCCCTACGTTACCTGCAGCGTGCGCCCAAGAGTTAACAGGAGTACTGTAAACTTTGACACGGTTATCCTTGGCTGCGTACTCTTCTAAGATAGATTTTGAGCTATCGGTGGAACAGTCATCAACAACGACAAATTCAAAGT
>JAPKEQ010000087.1 GCA_028821995.1 Alphaproteobacteria bacterium | reverse complement strand
ACGTTTTTCAAGTATCTGTCCTTTAATTTGATATAATTGTGCGACCATCAATTTCAATGATATGGTTAACATTCCATCCCGTACTGGAATCACTAATACCAACACGCAATCTCGTGCGATCAGTACGAAGCCTTAATGTACCGCCGTAAGGGGAAATCGCCACAAAATTTGCAAATGAATTAATCCCAAAAGTCGGTACAGCACCCAAATAATCTGCAAAACCAAGGTCATTTAAACTATCTCCTAAACCAAGAGCAGCCATACTGGATGTATCTTGCACTATTACAGGATAATCTTGCGTAATTGTTCCTGCGCTTGAGCTTGTAGCAGAAGGACGGTGCTCAACCCATAATGTGGCATCGGATGCCCATGCGTTTAAAGATAGATTGTCAAAACTAAAGCCTCCCGCTTCAAATTGTTCCGTATTAAATACTTCAATCCAAGGCAAGAACCTTACATACTGCTCTGAGTAATCCTTCTCAATACCACCCTTTAAAGCATAAAGCGCCTTTAATGCTGACTCCCATGTTTTTATCATAGCCCCATAAGTGCTAAATACAGAGATAATATCATCTGAATCTGCGGGAACCTCTAGGCCGGATATCTGGTTAAAGTCAAGCGCTGTATTCGCTACATCAAAAGCCCTATCTGGGCCTGCAGAAACATAAGCAAAAATAGTTTGAGGCGCCTGAACACCATTATCTACAAGCACATGACGTGTAGAATAATAAACTCGTATATCCGTTCCCCAAGGATCCGTAACAAGCTGATCCTCGCTCCAGCTTATATAATCAAGAAGGCCAGGGTAGCGCACCCCCGCAACAGTTCTTCCATAATAAAAATTATCTCTCGCAGAGTCTGCCGCGGCTGTAAATCGATCTGAAACCCCATTTCGAAAATTACCATTCAAAAGTCTTAAATCAGCCTGATTTGCCAAAACTCCATTATTAATGCCACCCTCAACATCATTAAACATCTGCCTTACTTCGGCAATATTATCCAGTTTTGCTTGCATAGCTGTACGTGAAAGCGTTGTGGTTAACCCCATAATAACGGCGAAAATGAACATAAACACGCCCATGATATAAATTACCTGCACAAAAAGCCTCCTTTACCCGAGTATTTATGAGGATTCACACTAGCTTACATCATCAAATAAAATGACATATGTCTTATCTCTATTATCTTTAAAGACAACGCTTTTATTTTCTACACGATCTAAGCGCAATTTAAAGTTACCGATTTCAGCAAGTTTTGTATCAATTTTCTTTTGTACACTTTCAGAAAGATCAGGACTGATGGACCTTAAGTATCCCACAAGAGAAAGGAGGTGATCTACTGCTTGAACAGGTACTTTCAGCTCTTCTCCAGAACGAATCCACTCATTTTCAATAAGGGCAGAATTTACATCTTCCCCCTTAATAATACCATTCACGTTCACGTTTCTTAAATCAGGGTTAAAAGCAGCCTCTGAAAGCAAAATATCTCTAATTTCAGAAAGAACCTCTGCGGCTTTTTTATTACGTGATTCACGCGCAATAAGATCAGGATCATAAACAGGTTCAGGCTCTTTAAAAATTTCTACCACTTCAACCTTGGGCGGTTCAATATATGGAAAAGGCGATGCTTCACCGCTATACTCAGGTATTGCCACATCCGTTTTTTCAGCGTTCACACGCCAGTAAGGCTCAGCTTGCTGCGCATAACTATAAAGCCCGGAAGCGCTCAAAATTCCTGCAAACATAAAGGCACGACGTATCATCTTTTTCTCCTGATTACATTACTAGCTTCCTGCCCTTGCTTATTCAAAGCGAACATTTTAGCTGATATCTCTGCCTTAACAAGCCCGCCAGGCTTGTCTACATGTTCAAGCTTTACAGACTGTAATGTTATTCTTTCATTCTCATAAAGCTCGTCTAAGCGTCTTTGCATGTAAGCGTAAGGAAGGGTTGCTTTTAACATAAAAGAACGCTCATAAACCTGCACATCTCCTGCTTGTTGGAGAAGCTTTGTGCCTGCTGTAAATGTAAAGGAGCGCTCCTCCTCCAAGGAGATAAACCTTAAAATATCTAGCAACGTTGCATCAGATTCATGCAATGTAAGCTCATCAACTTGCTTTAACTTTTCAGCAAGGGCTTTACTAGCCTTTCTTTCCCTTAATAAATTTTCTTTGGTAAGAATTTGGGATTCAATTTGAAACTGCTTATCTGTTGTTTTGTTGTAAACAATATAAGAGGCCCCCATAAGTATCACGAGCACTAAAAGCCATAAACGTCTAAAACCTGAGCGGGTCATCTTTTGCCTTTCAGTTGCATTTTAATTGCTAGATTTATCACATCATCATCGGAATTCAGGCGCGTAATTTGACTCACGTAATCTTTGCTTTTAAGAATAGATTCAGCAACTTTTTCTTGGTCAATCAAAAGCTGTGAATCATTTATTTTAACTGTTGAAAGAGTTGTTACCTCTCCTATTCTTTTGAGCATACCGGGTTTTATATCTTCACCATCCCTAACAAAACCTGCCTCATTATAAGAGATATCCAAAGACTTTATATCGCCAAACATTGATGATATTGTTGCTGTTTCATGAATAAGAGATGAAGGTGGTATAATCTTTTCCTGTTTAATTATTTTTAAAATAGCTTTAGGGTCAGATATATAACCAAGCACCATTTGGCTTTGCATTTGTTGAATTTGAACCCTTACAGCAGACACTTCGTCTTTGACGGAATTAAGTTCAAAAAAGCTTTTAGCATAAAGGCCAACTGTTGCAGCCATAAGGACAAACCCACAGAAAAAGCCTAAAAGCATCATAAGACCAAAATCTTTGTGCTGATAAACAGGCTTAACTTTAGCAATCTTTAAGCTTGAAAAAGGCACGACCTCAATTTCAAAATGTCCAAGACCCTCTTTAATAAGATCCTCAGACTCTGGGCAAGCATCAACAGCTACGCAAATTTTCTCACGGACCCCTTTAACAAGGCGGTCAGAAATAACACCGATAAGAAAATCTGCTAAATTTTCATCTTTTGTATCAAATTTAGTGTAGACCCAGCTCGATGCTCCCTCATCGGATACAACACGCTCACCATAAACAACCCATCGATCGTTAAATATATAGTAAAAAACACTAAAGCCTTCTGGCAGAAAGTCTTTTGGTAAATACACCGATACAGAGGAACGACGCTCCGTCACCTCCTCATTAACACTTCCGTAAAACTCAACACCTCTATCATCAAGCGCACGCCACAGAGGCTGTTCAGACCCCTCTAAACCAACCTTTGATTTAACCGTCCCTCGTGAAGGGTTCTGGATGTCTGTGTAGTGGCGTATCGCACTTTTACTGGGTACAAACATACCAATAGCATCGCCCTTTTCGGGAAGTGGTACATGAATTCCTGCTGGTGAGATTAAAAACATATTATGAGTACTCCATCAGTGCGATCATTGGGGTTACAAGTGTTGTGTACATACTCATAAGAAACATTGGCATAAGAAGCCCCATAACAATCATCATCAAAGCGCCAACACTCTTTTTTACAATACGTTCATAATCATTTAAAAACGGGATTTTAAGATCTTCTACGCGCTCTGCAATTTTACCTGTTTTTTCTCCCGCTTCTACAGCACTTCTAAAAGCACCCTTAAAAGGCACCCCCTCTAAAACTTCTCCGAGACGGTAACCTTGTTCATGCTCAGTAGCAGCCTTGCTAAAAATAGCCTTAATTTTTGTGTTATCCAGCAAGTCTGAAACAGCCCTTAACACTTCAGGAAGTGGCATACCAGCACGGACAAGAGCCGGCATAAAGTAGGCAACAAGAACTGAATTAAAGGCAATAATAATTTTTCTAGAAGGTCCAAATCCCATCATGGCCTTTTCAAAGTATGGCTTAATAAAAGGCACATTTCTAAAGAGAACAAAAATAACAGGTGCAGCAAAGAAAGATGTTACAAGATAAGGATTAGCGCGTATCCATACTGAAAGGTACCAGTAGTAACGGATCACACTCGGGAAAGCCTCTACTTTATCAGGATCACGCGAAAGTACAGGCTCCATAACGGTTGGCATCATAAATACAAGTACACCAACAGACATAAGAATAAGCATAAACCCGCCCACAAGAGGCATGGTAAGCTTACCTTTAAGACTTTTTGTGGCCTTCGCTCTCATCTCAAGAGCCTCAACAAGCGCAGGAACAGCAAGGCGAAGCTGGTTTGCTTTTTCCGCAGCTTCCATGATTGAAAGCTCTTGGCGCATAAAACCTAATTGTGAAGACCTTAAGCCTGCTGTAACGGTGGATTGTCCTGAATGGAACTCATTATAAATTTTATCAAATTTTGGTTTTAAAGTTTTGTATTCATCTCTAGAAAAAGATTCACAGGTATTTTTAAGAGCTTCATGAACAGGCATAGACCCTCCGCCAGACTGTAGCCAAGAAGAAAGAGAACGGAAAAATTCAATCCGATCATCGAGCGTTAAACTGGTACGGCCAATTTCTAGACCCATATAATGAGAAACTTCCCTTAAATAAAGTTAAAACCTAACTTCATTCTAGGAAATCTCGGTAGACAACTCCAGCACCTTGTCGCTTAACTCCTCTGCATCGGTGATTCCATACTTCATATGTAGAGTACCCATGTGACCCATTGGCAACCATCCGGCCCTTTTAGCGATATCTTCGAGTTCTTCAAAGCGCTCGTCTGCTGTAGCTTCAATAAGCTCTTTGTTTGGCACAAGCCATTCAGCAATCGCAATACGACCATGATAACCAGAGTAGTTACAACTCGGACAGCCATCATGATTCGCCTTGTAGAGGGTTGCTCCCTCCATTGGCACATCATAACGCTCAAATACATAACGTGTGTATTCATCTGCTTCCTTTACAGGTTCGCGGCAGTGCGTACAAAGACGTCGCACAAGGCGCTGCGCAGCGATACCACGAATATATGAAAGCAAGAAACCATTAATACCAAGCTCTACAAGCCTTGAAATCGCATCAATTGCTGTGTTTGTGTGAAGAGTGGTAAACACAAGGTGACCAGTGTTCGCTGCCTCAAATACAAGCTCAGCCATTTTGGCATCACGAACCTCACCAAAGATAATGACATCAGGGTCCGCGCGGAGCGAAGACTTTAAAAGCTCCATACCGCTTCGTGCTTCGTCCATTTCAGAAATTTCCATCTGTACCGCATAGCCTGGTACACGCTTCTCTGGCGGATCCTCAATTGTGTGAACACTAAGGCCACGCCCCATAGGGTTAACACTCACCACAGCAGAGTGAATTGACTCTGTCTTACCAGAACCTGTTGGTCCCGTCCAAAAGATCACGCCATTTGCAGCTGAAGCAGCAGATTTAATTTTTTCAATAAAGTATTCAGGGTAACCAAGCGTTTCCATCGGCATCACGTCGGGCTGAAGACGTCGAATAACAATACGCGGCACCGCGCCTTGACGGCCAGAATGCGGTTGAATTTGAACGCGCCAGTCAAACCCAGCACGAGAAAATGCGCCTTTGTTGGGGTGGTTCTGGTTTACTTTTGGCATGCGTGCCAAGTTTTCAATGCGTACTTTAAGTTTTTCAAGCTGATCAAGTGTAATCACTTCTTTAGACTGCACCGCACCATCAATACGGTATTTCAAAACAGCTTTAAGTTCCCCGCGAATATTAGGGTCAATATGAATATCAGATGAACGGGCATCAATAGCTGTTGCAACAACACGGTCAAGCAGCGCTTCTGCTTCCATATTTGAATCAATGTTTTCATCATTAGAACCAGATAACCAGTAAGCTCCACAAACGTCACGCATTGCAAAATGCCAAAAGAACTTTGTTCTTGGCATCATATCGCTAAGCTGAGATTCAATAAGAATGTTTCTGACACCTTGATCATATGCAAGGTGAAGTTCTGTATAACCATCACTCTCTTTTTTCCAAAGAGGTATAATACGTGGATCACGAAGCACATCAATAACACGCTTATCAAGGCTTGTTTTAAGATCTAAAGCCTCTGGAGGCACATCAAGGAAAGACATAACCTCACGGCGGTTACGTGTACGCGCCATAGCTCTTGCAAGCTGAATGTTGTTAATGACCTTTTTAGCAACAAGCTCTCGGACAGCTAATTGAGGAATTTTATTCTCTCTTAAAGCTTCTGAAAGGTTTGCTTTTGCCGTGGCATCAACGCCAAGATCTTCAGATTTATAAATAAGCTGTAATGCACGCTTATAAAAATCACCTGTTGATTCAATCTTTACTTCATCCTCTTTAGGATTAGCAATTTGTGATTCATCAATCTTATCAAAATCTGTCTTTTTACGAGAAAACAGAGGCTTAGGTGATTTTACATCTTCTATTTTAGGCTCTTGTTTAGGAGCTTTTAATATAAGATCACCGTCTTGATCTGGGAAAAGAGAC
>JAPKEQ010000086.1 GCA_028821995.1 Alphaproteobacteria bacterium | reverse complement strand
CTTCTTAAATATTGCCTCATCTTATGTCTTTACTTATATCACATCACACCAATAGAGACAACACAGGTACCATATAAAATGATATAAAAAAAGCCCCCTAAAACGGAGACTTTTTGCTATCGGTTAAATACGGTTATGGTCATCAGAAAAATCAGCCCTGTCACCATCATCAATAAAATCTGTTGATGGTGGATTTTCGGCCTCTTTTTTCTCAATATAATTGCTGAGTTTTTCTAAAAGGTAACGGTTATGCACACGCAAAGCTTCAAGATAACGTACGCCACCTTCACGTACATATTGTCCTGAGGCGTTAAAGTGCTCAATATGAGCATCCAAAGAATCAAGCTCAGCTTCAAGCTTGGCTTCAAGTGGACGAAGTACATCATGTACATACGCAACAAACGGATCAATGGCTTTAGCCAAAATTTCCACCTGAGATTCATCCCCCTCAAGAGCCTCCTGAAGAAACGTCAGCGCTTTATTCACACGCCGAGTCATATCTGGATAAACTGAAGGTTTTTCCTTCATATCGTTCAGCATTTCAAGGTAAGATTTTAGCGCATCACTTGCGCCATAAATACAAGTTGAGTACATAGCATGTATCCTCCAAGTTATACAAGGCGCATGCGCGCCATTTACGTATGAGAGTCATTTCACTCTGCTTACAAAAAAAAGAAAGGAAGGTATGTGGTACCTTCCTTCTAACAAGGCAGACTCTAAAGCGCAATGAATTTATAGAACGCCCTCAAGCTTTAAGAGAGTTTCTTTTGTGGGTATCCCCTCGCCGCCACTAAAGCCTGTCATTTTACCAGAGCTGCCCACCACACGGTGGCAAGGAATAAAAATCGGTATTGGATTTGCGCCCACGGCGCCGCCAATGGCACGTGGGTGGCTGCCCACTTCCTCTGCAATATCTTTATAGGTTTTTGTGGTGCCGTAAGGAATATTAAGCAGTGCTTTCCAAACTTTTTTCTGGAACGACGTCCCATTAAGTTCATATTCAAAATCAAACACTTTACGCTGCTTATTAAAGTATTCATCAAGCTGCTTTTCAGCCTCTTTTGACATGTCACCATCTGCCCAGTTAAGCGCACAAACTTTTCCGTTTATCTCTATAACACTAAGCGTTCCTACTGGTGTTTGCATGGTGCTTCTTTCATTTTTTCAGTCAATGCAGCCAGTACGCCCTTTGGCACATAGCGGCTTACATCTCCGCCATACCTTGAAACTTCTTTCACATGCGTGCTTGAAATATGCATATGCTCACCGCTACTCATCAGATAGACAGTTTCGCGTTCGCTATCAAGCTCGCTATTAAATTGTCGCATCACAAATTCATATTCAAAATCAGAAGTCACGCGAAGTCCACGGATCATCACTTCTGCATCTTGCTCTTTTGCCGCTTGCACAAGAAGTGTATCAAATGAACAGACCGTTACGTTAGGCAAGTGCTTACAAGATTCTTCAATCATTTTCACGCGCTCATCTACGCTAAACATTGTTTTCTTTTTACTATTATGGGCAGTTACTGCCACAACAACAGCGTCAAACATGTTTGCGCCACGCTCCGTAATATCAAGGTGTCCATTCGTAAATGGGTCAAATGTTCCTGGGAAGATCGCTTTTTTCACAGCGCTATATATCCTTCTTATTTTTATAGCCTACGATAGCAAATATTTACGCCCCATGAAACTTTTCTTAATGCTTTAAGGCCATTTCGTTGCAGGTTTGGGATGAAATTTTTATGTTAAGACATCGTGGAAGCGTAAGTGTAGTTTAGATTACATGCGCCCTGCGAAAGTTGATCAAAATGAAAAGATTGCCCACATAAAGCTTTTAAGAAGAGTTTCAATTGCACAAAAATCGCCTGCTTGTTATTGTGCCCCCACAACCTATAATCTTCTCTCTCTTTTTTAATTAGGCGCATTGTCTATGACATATTCTACACGTCAAGACATCGAAATCTTTTTGAGCGTCTCAAATCTCAATAGGATCTTCGATCGACTTTTCCCCCTCATGAAAAACCGCCACTTTAGGGCATACCCTGTCAGAACCCAAAACGGCTACGCTGTTGAAGTATTCTGGTATGACTTTGAAAGAGGCCACAGCTATCCAATCACCCATAAAGATGCAGAAAAAATGAAGGCATCTTGGCAGTGCAGACCCTTGCCAAGCCTTCAAGAAACATGCGATATAAAAATTGGTTATGCGCTGCATAGCATTCGTTTTTTCCATCGCAAAGGTTACATCAATATCCCCCCATAAGGAGTCACTTAAATGACCAACCTTCCCTTTACAACCTTTAAAGAAAACCAAGCCCTTGCTGGTGCGGATGCCTTTAAAGAGCTTATCAGGAGCAGCTGCCCGCAAATGGACGGCTCTCCGTTTTTACTGATGCTAGACAGATGCCCTTGCCCGCACTGCAACACACCTCTCATTTTGGTGACATGGCGACCACTGATGGATGGAGACGCCATTGACAATGTGCTTGAAAGAGCGCTATGGAATGACACACCTCTACCTCATGACCTGCCGCGCACCCTCAAGGTACTCATTGACGGCGAGGAAAAGCAAGTGTGCATCAACCACGAAAAATCGGTATCATGATGGTTAAATACCCCGCATATATGCCGCTTAAAGATGAAGCACGTCTTGCTAAGGATGAAGATGTCCTTATTCAAGTTTTGCAGGCTTGCCAATCCATGAAAGATCACTATTTCAGCCTTTCCCCAAGCGGAAGAAGCGTTGGCATTGTAGGTTTTCTTTATGTGGACTGGCATTGGATATCTATCCCGCGTGTTTCTTCTCCTGAATACCACGCGGATGCAGCCAGCCAGCTGCTACGCAACCTGCCTGAAAGAGATATCCGTGATGCACAACGGAAATGGAAGCATGACATGCGGCCATTCAGCTTGCCCTCTTATCTAGATGTTTACACAGGGCACGGCTATCACCGCGTTATTTTGCACCATCGCAAAGTGGGCTTCTAAAGCAATCGAAATTAAAAACCCCTAGCTGATGCTGGGGGTTTTTGTTTGACACCTCCTCACCCAAACGATAAAACACGGGTATACACAACTCTTCTTTCCTTTTCTTACACGCGAGGTCACAATGGTTATCGCAACACCAGAAACACTCCAGGCAATGTTCAAATCAGGTTTTGATTTTGAAAATGCCATTCGCGAAGCGGCTATAAATAGCCCCATAAAGGCCAACCTCTTTACGGTGAGGCCCGAAACAGATTTTGACACCCCCCTCCTCATTGTCACATGGTCATGGCGCCGCTACGACATTACCCAAAAGCCACTTGCTGATATTACTATTCAGCTTAACTCCAATAATTGGATGGGAGCTCCAGATGTTGATGGCTTGCCTGAAACCATTTGCATTGAATGGAACGGCACGCTCTATGATGTGCCATTGGTGCATAACCGTACAGTAGGCTGTGAACCTTACAGGAACGGGGGGCCTTTCTATGTCGAAGCTTGCTAGCCTTACACATAAGGAGGCATTAGAGCTTGCTGCTGACACAGAAAAACTCTGGAAAATTTTCCCCACGATGCATGGCCATGCTTGTGTGGCATCTGTAGATATGAATGGCAAACCTGATGGGCCTGTTATTCATATTCGTTGGTTTGGGTTTTCAGTAAGATCTGTAAGAGATCCGCAAATTCCTGATCTCTGGCTCCTGCGCGAGCAAGAACTCTGGGATGCAAGCATTTTAAAAAGCTTGCCGCCAAGCGTAAGGCTCACAACCTCACTTGAGGATTTTCACAACTACAGCTTAGAAGGCAAACAAGGTCTTCTAAGCATAAATCCGCACCTTCTGCCGCTCAGCTTTACAACGCATACGCAGATTGGATTTTTTCAGCATCACAAAGGTGAAGACATTCACCCATTTATGAATGAGGGACATCATGAACGCAACGAAAAGACAGGCACAGTATCAGGCAAGGAAGATTGAAAATTTAAGATCTGAGCTTTTGTATCTATTTCCAAACATGAATGGATATAATGCCACCTGCAAAGTGCGGGGCGATAAAAGCCTTCCTGTGATTGAAATCACTTGGTATCCTGGCTATACCAAAGCAGGTGAAAAACCTTCATCTAAAATGCTGAAAAAACTTAATAAAAATTGGCAGGAGCGGCATAAAACTGTTCTTGAACGTCTGATTCAACAAGCACATTTCATGCGGGGGCGTCCTCAAACGTCTACAACGTTTAACTTCCGCCACAAAGCGGGGTATTTAAAGGAGTAATCCTATGTTTCATTACATTGTGGCTGGGCTATGGGGCGCTTCAGGGCTAGCCGCTCTTTATATGGGGCAAACATTACTTGCCCCTGCCTTTCTTGGCATTGCAATTATGTTTGTTTGTTTTGGCCTTGCCAAAATTTAATAAAAATCGACAAACCCCTCATTTTTGAGGGGTTTTTTGCTTGCTGCACCTTGACAGCACTTACCTGAAACCCCATACAGCTTAGTATACGTCTAACCTTTTTTTCCTTTTCTAACATGGAGCATATTTATATGAGAGCCATTCTTGTTGTTGGCGCCGCCGGTCTTGCAACTGCCATTGCCGAACTTAGCAATCAAAACCAAGAACTTCTCGAAGATCTGATCATTATCAGCTGCGAATCCCCCGCCTCCACCATGGAACACATGGTGAAAATGATGCAGGAGAAACCCGACCTCTTCGGACAAGAAGAACTGAACCTTTTGATTGAAGATCTTCTCAATGAAGATGACTTTGAGAAAATCTTTAAACGCCTGTACAGCACCACAAAAGAGGCGTTTATGCAGGATATTGCGGATATGCAGGACGCTCATGGTGAAGCTATCCATATGCGCGCCATACATTACCCTGACTACGTGGAAGCGCCCATATTCTACTACGATTCGCCTCTAGAAATGATGCGCAGTCACCCTATGAACCCTGGCAGAAGCCAGAAAAAAGGGCACATGCATGCCCAGCCCCCGCGCTCGCATCGCAGCGCCTTCCCCTTCGTGCCAAGCCGGCACGGCAACCGTTAAGAAAGGAGCACACATGCTCTTGTTTTTTGCACGCACGGCCATATTTTTGGGCGGACTTCTTTTCACGCTGATTGGGCTATCCTATATGAACCCAAGCTTTGTCAGAGAGGCTTTTGGCATCTACATGCACCCAGAGCCTCTGTTCTCAGGGATTATCCTCATTGGGCTTGGCATCTTTTTCTTGCTGCCCCCACTTCAAAAGCGCTTTATCAATGCGCTTGATGGCCCCCCAAAAAAATCCTGTTCATGAACGGGACTTCTTTCTCCCGTCACAGCTGAACAATCGATAAAAAACGCCCTTCGGGGCGTTTTTTGACGTTTGAGACACTTTCGTCTATAATGAAACTATTCTCATCTTTATCTTTTCTATTTTTACGGAGACAGGCATGTTTTTTAGATATCTGTTTGCGCGTAAAGCGACAGAGGACGAACTCGTCTATTTCAAGAACGATTGCGTAAACTTTACCAAACAAGTTTGGGCCTACTTTCCAGAACTTGCAGGCCATGGTTTTGGCACGAGCCTTGAGTTTAAATCAAAAATTTCTCTTTTGAGAGGGGATTTTATTTATGGCCAATATAAAGTCAATTGGCTACGGTTAGGCTGGCAAGGCAAAGGTGACAATACCAAACCAGAAACCTTGCCCAAAGCAGGCACATACCTCTTTAAAAACAAAGAGGGCAAATGGGTGAAGGTTCGCTTAGAACACTTTACTTATAAAGCGTTTCAATCTGCAAACGCAGGCACATACATGGGCCGCGGTTTTCTCGATTAAATAATTTTTAAAGGTGCCCTTTTGGGGCGCCTTTTGCATTTAAAGAACTTTTGCTAGTAGGCGTTTAGGCGCAAGCTTAAGTGCTATAGCTACCCATACCCAACGCTTTGTTATATAAGCTACTTTACGATTTTTATGCATAGCTGCCAAAATTTGCTGCGCTGCGACTTCTGGTGAAGCAACCCAAAACAGTCCTTCCCCTTGCGCCAAAGCTGTATCTACAAAACCTGGACGTATATCCGTTATTGCAATGCTATTTTTTGCTTTAAGAGACTTCAAGTAAAGCCCTTCCATATAACTCGATACAGCGGCTTTGCTTGCAAAATAAGCTGGCGCATCACTGCTTCCACGAAGTGCTGCAATTGAAGATATACCGACCATATGGCCATACCCTTGCTGCTGAAAGAGTTTATAAGATGCCAAAGCCACAGCAATAAACCCGCTAATATTAGTTTGAATCGTCGCAAGTTCCTGCTTTAAGTTCAGTTCATCGGCCATAAAGCCAATACCTGCATTATTAAAAACGACATCTATGTGACCCATAGTTTTTGCAAAATCTTGTATAGTACTTGCAACGTCTTCTGTACGGGTTACATCCATGCGTCTTATATGCACATATTCTACACCCAG
>JAPKEQ010000012.1 GCA_028821995.1 Alphaproteobacteria bacterium | reverse complement strand
TGCAAGTCCTGCAATAAGAATATGGTGAATCTCAAAGGCAAAAAGCAGTACGCCAGCGATAAGGGAGAGAAATACGCCGAGTGCAGATGAGTTGGCGCCTGTAATGGGGTCAAACATACTCGCTGCCTGAAAACCTGTCATGAAGCCCATAAGCTCCCCTGCAACAGAAACCGCCGCCATAACAAAACGCGCAGCAAGTGCCATAAGAACACCAACAGCAAGCTCTTTGAGGACATCCAAAATAAGGATACCAGAGTTTTCTGGTGGAATAGGCATGCCTTCGCTGACAAGTGGGTAAATGGTTATGCTGAGTACAAGGGCGAGGAGGAGTCGTGTTCGCATGTTGACTGATCTGTCACTCAGCGTTGGGTACACCATAATACAGGCTGAGATACGTACAAAACAAAGAAAGAACCCATAAACCATAAACGTGGCGTAATCTGCAAATTCCATAAAGGTTATGCGATGCTTGAGCCGCCGCCTGCAATCATGGAAAAGATCTCAAGGGCAAAGCTGTTGAGCTGATCTGCCATGAAAGGGAGGGTCAGCAGAATGGCGAGGAAAACCAGTAAAATTTTAGGGACAAATGTCAGTGTTACTTCCTGAATGGATGTAAGTGCTTGAAATAACGCAATAATAAGACCGACAACTAAGGCCACAATCATACTAGGCCCTGAGACATACATCAGGGTTGAAAGTGAAAGTCTAGCAACATCAAGGACTTGTTCTGGTTCCATAAGAGCATATTAACATAGAAGAATTACAGGCGTTAGCTTTTATCTCTTGTATACTTTTAAAATAAATTGATTTTCGCTTGCTCTGATGTTTTGAATTGATTAAATTGTATCCAACTCTAAATCTCTCTCCCTTTTTCTTTTGCCATGGAGGACTCCAAAATGGCTAAACCTAAAATCATTGAAGAGTGGGAACTGTTTATCAGTATCCTGAATAATCATGGTCTTTATCCTGAACTTGAGGACGTGGCTGAACACTACGAAATCTCAATGACAACGCTGAAGCGTTGGATCAAAGATTATGAATCTTTCCGTTTGAAAACAGATCGCTCTGAACGTAAGAAGCATAAGCTTCAAAAGGTTCACAGCCGTGATAAGTCGCGCCTTTATGCGGCGATTCCTAATGCGGATGACACGAGCCACCTTGGTGGCCCTGGTGGTTACTGTGTGACAAGTGCCTTGTTTGGTGCGCGTCCAAACCGCCATGTGATTGAAGCAATGAAAATCTATGCAAGGCGCAATAAAGCCAAATGTGTAGTGCTTCCAAGCCAATATGGGACAACCTACAAGCTCAACAAAGCAACCAATGAATATGAGCTTGTGACTGGCCTGCCCAATTATATCACCAAGGATCCTGATCTGACGGTGGTTTATGCAGAAATGCAGGACAGTGTTGAACTTTCGCCCAAAGTTGCAATCAATACGCAGCGCTTGGAACCAACACTTGATCAGCCTCTCTCTCGCCTTGAAGCCATTGGTGGTAAGCAAACTCAAATTTTTGCTCACCCTAAAATGGATATGAGAGCGGTTGCTGTTGATAACATTGGTACGCCAAAATTGCTGATTTGTACGGGTGCAATTACTTATCCCGATCGTTACAAAGAAAGCAAAAAGGCTCGTGTTGCCCGTGAACGCCATTGCTGGGGCTTTGTTTACATTCATGTAAATGAAGACGGCACATTCCATTATCGTCAGATCCTTTCCAATGAACTTGGTGAGTTTTATGATATTGATGGTGTGTTCTACACCCCTAAAGGCGCAAAAAAGCAAAAGCAGGCGGTTGATTCGCTTGTGATGGCTGATTTGCACAATGGTGCAACTGACCCTGTTTGTCTGTATCTGACCTTCTGTAAAGGAGGTGTTGTTGATACGCTGAAACCGCAGTGGATTCACTTGCATGACAGCTTTAACGGCCACTCTGTAAGTGAGCATGACAAAAAAGACAAGCGTGTCATGTCGCTAAAAGCAGCGCGCGGCCTCTTAAACGTTGAAACCGAGCTTCAGCAGCTTCTTGACCGATATCGTTGGATGATGAAGATGTCACCTAGTAGCACAAAGTTTAAGGTGATCCCTTCAAACCACTGTGAATGGCTGGATCGTTGGCTGAACAGCGATGATCCCTTGTCTTCTTATAAGCAGTGGCTGAGCCGTCTTGAGTATGCCAAGGTTGTTGAAACCTACGGCAAGCTTGTGCGTATTGTTGAAGAATATCAGAAAGAACACCCGCACAGCGAGCTTGGCGCCATGCCGATTTATATGTTGGCTCATATGACGACTGCAGAACGTAAGCGTTTCATTTTCCTTGAACGGGATGATGATAGTTTGCACCCCATTGGCGCAGCAGATCCAATTAAGATGGATATGCATGGTGATATGGGGAGTAAAGGATCCAGAGGGAGCGTGGCGCAGTTTGCCCGTGCTTCTATGCGAACCTTTACTGGACACGCACATACGCCCGTTATTAACGGTACGGCATGGCAGGTGGGTACATCCACTGGCCGTGAACGTTACGTTAAAGGTTTGTGTGACTGGCTCAATACCCATGGTCTTGTTTTCAAGAACGGTCAGCGTCAGATGTTCAACATCATTGATGGTACGTTCAGCGAAAACAGCATTCGTGTGCTTCCGGAAGATTGCCCGAAAGATATGGCTAACATCGCCATTTAAACGATATAGAAAAGCCCCCTTAACAGGGGGCTTTTTTTACATGCTATAGAAAGTTTTATTTTGTAGCGATGTGCTCGTTGCCGTTAACTGTCGCGTTCCAGCTTGAAATGACTTTTTCAATATCGCCGTCATATTGTGTCATGGCGCTATTAAACTGGTTACGGTAGGTAAGGCCCATGTTCACACCATCAAGAATGACATTACGTACTTTCCAGTTGCCATCTACGAGACGAAGGCTGTAGTTGACGTTGTACTTTTTGCCAGATGCTTCAGTTACAACCATGCTTGCGGCTGCTTTTTTATCTGTTTGGTTTTCAATTGGTTTCACATTGATATTTGTAATATCAAATTCAGTGAATGATTTACTGTATAGGTTCACCATAGTTTCTTTGAAAACACGGTTAAATGCTGTTTTCTGATCATCGTTCATAGTTTTGCGGTGTTTACCCATAACGGCGCGCGCAATACCGTTAAAATCAATAATTGGGTTTAAAAGATTTTCAATTTTGCGAATATCAACTTTAGTCGGGCTTAATTTTTGCGTGTTGATGAAATCCATCATCTCCATTGCAGCACTTTCAACAGCAACTTGTGCCGATGTTTCTTTGGCTTCTGCCTGAGCTGTAGCTACAGTTAAGCTAAGGCCGAGAGCGGCCGTTAAAAGGATTTTCTTATATTTTTGAATCATTGTTATCTTCACCTAGCTATTTTTAAATACTCTATAAAACCTTATGAGGAGTGCCGGTAGTATAGTCAAATTTGCGAACAATGCCAAGGCCATTGCAAGTGCTGCCAGAAGTCCAAAATAGACTGTTGGAACAAATTGAGAGGCACAAAGGATAGAAAACCCGATCATGACGGTCACAGAGGTCATATAGAGCGCTCTACCAATGAATCTGTGGCTATGACGTACGGAAAAATCAACATCGCCGTTACTTTTAATAAGGTTTTCCCTAAAATGGTAGAGATAATGAATAGCATCATCTACGCCAATACCAATGACAATAGACGCGATGGTAATGGTCATCATATCCAGTGGAATGCCAACGATACCCATAAATCCAAGGATCATAAAGGCTGCGATAACATTCGGAAACAGGCCAATAATTGCCATTTTGTAACATCTGAGTAGAATTGTGAACATGAGGAATGTTGCACCAATCACAAAACCAAGCGTTGAGGCTTGAGATTCAAATAGCTTTTTAAGCATGCCGTTAAACAGAACATTCATACCTGTTACGCGCACTTGGCCTTCATCAAAACCAAGGTCATAAACAGCGTAATCTTCAATTTCTTGGATCATCTCATCACGAGAAAACTTGCCGTATGTTTCCTTAATGCGTGTAGAAATACGCATGTAACCGTTGCGCGGAGAGGCATAAGGGGCAACAAAATCTTGTCTAATTGCATCAGGTGCGGCTCCAAGTACAGAGACAATTTCAACTGCGCCAAGGGGTTGGCCGTCATTAAAATCGCGTGCCATCACCTCAAGTGTGGCCAGAGAAATCACTTTACCAATTTCAGGACGGCTGTTGAGGTAGTTTTCCATGTCTCGGATACGATCGAGTTTAGCTGGTGTAAACCAGTAACGCTCGGGGTATGCATCTGCTTCACCGCCGCCAAAGTCATCAAAGAACTCATCATCTTCATCAACTTCTTCCTCTTCGTATGGTGGGAAGTTAATAATGATGTCCATTGGTACGGTTCCGCCAAGATTTTCATCAATAAAGGCAAGGCCTTTGTAAATTTCAGTGTCACTTGCAAAGTAATCTAGGAACCTGTTTTCAAGGCTTAGTTTGCTGAGGCCTGCTGCTGTAAGAGCAACAATAACAACAACGCCCCACAGGACAACGTTGGTCTTTTTAGCAGCAAGACGGTAAGCGTAACGAATCACTGGTGTGTTGTTATCGCGTGTTGTCTCTGTCAGTTTTTCCTTTGGAAGCAATAGAAGAATTGCAGGCATCAGTGTGTAAGCTACAATAAACGCAACCCAAACGCCCATGCACATAATTAGGCCAAAATCTTTAACCGGTACAATGGTGCTGGTTGCAAGTGAGGCAAAGCCCACCATGGTTGTCAGTGTTGTGTAAAAGCATGGCGCAAACTTATCCTGAAACGTTTTATGCACCAGCTCGCGGTTGGTGAGTTCTGGATGCTGTTCCAGCGTTTCGCGGTATTTGTTAATCAGGTGAACCGCAATAGAAACAGACAGAATCACCAAAATAGAAATGAAGTTGGAAGAAACAACGGTTACGGGCTTTTCTAGAGCACCAAGAATACCAATAGAAAACATGGCTGTTACAAGCGTTAGCGCCATAGGGATAATCACCCAGCGAACTTTACGGTAAAACATGAACAGTGTAAGCATCATAAGAAGAAGCGTACCGCTTCCAAAAATTATAATATCGCTTTGTACATAGCTAATCATATCTGAGGCAATAAGAGGGAGGCCACCAAGGTAAATGGTTGCACCATCTATATAAGTGTCGCGGACAGATTTAATATTAACAATTAGCTTTTCCCTGTCTTCAAGGAAGCGTTTGTAAACGTCTAGGTAGGCCGCTTCAACATCTTTTAAGTGTGCGCGGTCTTCGTGCGTTGGGTTTGCCATAAGGCGAAGGCTCTGGCGCTCTTTAAAAAGTTTGGTAAGAGCTGGACTAGAGTCAAAACGGACACGAATCGCTGTGCTTTTTCCATCTGTGCTAATGAGAAGATCTCTAAAGAGCGGACTTGAGGTTAGCTCGCTTTGCGCCGCAGCGTATTCCACGTCATCAGAAAGTAGCGTTCTAAAGTTAGATGCCATTTCAGAAAGGGGCACGGGCGGGCTTTTAAGGAGGGGAGCATCGAGAAGGGTTGTAACTTCTGACACACCTTTAATCGCTTCTAGGTCTTGTTCAAAACTTTGGAGAAGCGCAATAGACTCATCAGAAAAAAGTGTACCGCTTTTAGGTGAAAAAGTAAGAATAAGCGCTGTTTCATCACCAACTTCTTCTACAATTTGTCTGTAGTAAGCCAGCTCCGGATCGTCTTCTGCCACAAGTGTATCAGCAGAAGCATCATAGTAAAAGTCATTGGCAGAGTAGCTGGCAGCGATCAACAAAACCAAAAGGGCCATAAGCATGGCCTTTGGGTATTTGAGAGCACTCATGTAAGCACCCGAAATATGTTGAATAGCGCTGTTCACGCGGAGCTCCTGTTAAAGGGTATTAAAACCTATTCAATTTCATCTAGGAATGGATCTTCAGATCCAACCATTGCATCATTAACAAGATATTCACGACGTTGCAAGTACGCATCGCGCATAAACTCATATTTTTCACCTGTTACAAAGGTTTCCATGCCCATAACTTGTGCGCGGGCATTAATGATAGAGCCGATAAATAATCTATGATGATCATCATTATCCTGAACATAGCTAATGGGGTGGGTCATGCGATCTGCAAGGCGACCTGCACCATCACGTAGCGTAGAAGGACCAAAAACAGGGATCACGATGTAAGGACCTTGTCCAACACCCCAGTGGCCAAGTGTTTGGCCAAAATCTTCATTGTATTTTGGAATGTTACCAGCTGTAGCCACGTCAAATAGTCCGCCAATACCAATCGTACTATTAAAGGCAAAACGAGATGTGCTTTGAAGCGCTTCTTTTGGTTTGCCCTGAAGGACTTGGTTTACAATAACCGTTGGCGTGTAGAGGTTATGGAAAAAGTTATTTATACCGCGCTCTGCAAAATCTGGCGTAATAAATTTATAACCTTTTGTAATAGGCGTGATAATCGCTGTGTCCAGCATATGGTTAAATGCAAAAATTGGACGGTTAATGCTCTCAAGAGGGTCTTTCCCTGCATGTGCTGAAAAGCTAAGAACGGTTCCAAGAACGCTTAGCGCTAAAACGTGTTTCTTCATAAAGTCTCTCCCTAAAATTCCCATGTGGTTTATACTGCCACAATTTCTTATATCTACCAGTCAAAAATAAAGCTCTAATATAATTGACTGTGTATCTAAAGACACAGCTTGTTGTAATTATGCACTTTTCTGTTGTTGTGTGTAAATTTGATTCAGCTCATATATGCGTGAAAGCGTACGCTCAAAGGCAAAGGCAGCGTCTGGCGCAGTGCAAATGGTATCAATATCATGCTGGCTTTCAAGTAAAACAGGTACGCCAGCTTCATAAGCAATATCCACCATTACAATAAAGCGCATAATCGCTTCTGTTTTATGAACATCAAGCTCCGGAATTTCATCAATAAGCAAATGGTTATGTTTACTGACGAGCTCTAAGTATTCAGCGCGACCAAGGGCATGTTCGCAAAGTTGCTCAAAAGATGTCCACAGCGCTTTTGAGTGTATGCCTTTAGATTTGAGTGTGAAGTAGCCCAGTTCAAACGGAACAGCCTCTGCAATGACGCCTGTTAGTTGTTTAAATGTTTCGTTGTGCTGCGCCTTAAAAAGCGCTGCGCCATCTTGTTTGCGGTAGTCAGTACCGCTACCAAGGTCAATAATATCCATGCTCGCTTTAAGGCTTTTCATAAAAGGCATCAAGTGGCTACGGTTATGCCCGTCTTGGAAAAGGTTTTCAATGCTCCAGTTACTTGTGGCGCAAAGTGTAACACCGCAATGGAAGAGAGCATCTATAAGGCGGCCTAGCATCATGCCGTCTGCAATGTTGGTAATGAAAAATTCATCAAAGCATAAAATTTGGCAGTCCTGAGCAATTTCGCTGGCCATAAAATGCATGCGGTCTATGCCCTTTGGCGGGGTAAGGTCATGCATACGGGTGTGAAGTTCTTCCATAAAGGAATGAAAGTGCACGCGGCGCTTTTTAGGTGTTTGAATGCTATCAAATACATCTTGCATGAGCATAGATTTGCCGCGCCCAACTGTACCAAACATATAAAGGCCTTGCAGGGGTGGTTTGCTACCGTCTGTGCAGCGCCAAACGCCGACACCTTTATCTTCTACGAGTTGAAAATCACTCCTATTAAAGGTTTCACAAAACTGATCTAGCTCTGGCAAAATTGCATTTTGAACAGCATCAGGAGTAAGGCCTTTTTCTTGGTAGAGCCTCGAAGGCAAACTCACAGGTCGTACCCTTGTTTACGCAAGCGCTTTACGAGCTTTTCAACTTGGTGGCGCGGCACTTCATGGATACCGCCGCGAGTAATTGGTTTGAGCTTGTAGGGACCGTATTGAATACGAATTAGGCGGTTAACGACGCACCCGAAGTGCTCCATCATTTTACGCACTTCGCGGTTTTTACCCTCAGTTAGGGTAATTTGATACCATGTGTTTCTGCCTGAAGGCTGCTTTTCCATGCGGATTTGCGCACCGCGGTATTGCACGCCATTAGCGGTTACACCGCGTTCAATCTTTTCAATTTGTTTTTCAGTAAGCCTGCCATGGACACGAATACGGTACACACGCTCCATGCCAGTTTCAGGGCTCATAAGAGCCTGAGCCAGCGGACCATCACTAGAGAGAAGCAGGAGGCCTTCACTGTTCACATCAAGACGTCCAACAGACATAATACGTGGCATGTCATCTGGCCAAATGGGCGGGTTTAACACTGGCAGGTCGTAAATCGTTGGGCGGCCTTGTGGGTCGTAGTTTGTCACAAGGTAATCTAGCGGCTTATACAAGCGGAAAAGGCGCGGCAGTGGTTTATGCTTTGGCGTTACTTTTTTGCCGTCCACTTCAATCAGGTCTTTATCACCCACAGGTGTTGTGGCCGTCGCCACGCGGCCATTAATTGTTACGCGTTCATCTGCAACTAAGCGCTCAGCCTCACGGCGAGAACCTACTCCTGCTTTTTGTAAATATACGTTTAGTCGCATCAAACTTCCTTCAAATTATTTCTTTAAGCGACTTTTTCATGTCGCTCAACCTTTTGCGGTTCTCATGTATGAGAACACACTTCGCTTCCATAAATTTTGCTAAATTAAAAATTCATCTTAAATAAAATGAATTTTAAGCAAAGTTTGGGCCTACTTCTCTTCAGCAATAATTTTAGTGATACAGGCATCATGGAAGCCCCAGACACCGTTTTCACGTCCCATACCTGAAAGTTTAACGCCGCCAAATGGATTCTCAGGACGACCAAATTCAGTTGTATTCACTTTTACCATACCGCTTTCTATATCATGGCACGCCTGTTTAGCAAGCTTTTTATCTTCTGTGTATACGCTTGCACCAAGGCCATAAATGCTATCGTTTGCAAGTTTCATGGCTTCTTCGTACGTGTGGAAAGTGCGCACAGGAAGGACAGGGCCAAATACTTCTTCTTTCCAAATTTCCATATCATCTGTAATGCCAGTAATAATTGTTGGCGCATAATAAGATCCTTTTAAGGTGTCTGGCACGTAACCACCGCATAGAATGGTTGCGCCTTTTGCCTTGGCATCTTCTACTTGGCTTATAAGAAGTTTTTGCTGACGCTCGGCTGCAAGAGGGCCAATGTCTGTGTTCTCATCCAGAGGATTACCAATCGTTTTTGTTTGAATAAGCTCCTGCAGGCGTTCAAGAACCTCATCTACAATATTTTTATGAATGACAAGGCGCTTTGCAGAGCGGCAAATTTGGCCGCAGTTGGTAAAACGGCCTGCATAAATAGCTTGTACAGTTTTCTGGATGTTGGCATCTGCAAACACAACAGCAGGATCACTGCCACCAAGCTCAAGGACAGCAGGGATGAATTTTTCACCTGCTTGCTTTGCAAGGATCTGCCCTACGCGTGTGCTACCTGTAAAGTTGATCATATCAATATCATCAGCAATAAGGGCTTGTGCAACTTCGCCGTCTCCATAAATAACGTTAAAGACACCTTTAGGGAAACCTGAGGCGTTAATCAATTTTTCTAAAAGCTGAGCCGTCAGTTGCACTTCTTCAGAGTTTTTAAATACGATTGTGTTACCTGCAATTACGTATTGGAACGTTGCCCATACAAAGTTAGACGCAGGGAAGTTCCAGGGTGAAATAGCTGCCAGAACGCCGCGCGGTAAATGTACTACATGGTTGATTTCTGTATCGCTCTCATATGTTTTAACTGGGGCAAGGGCGCTTTCTGCATTTGCAAGAGCCCAATCCATGTAAGCAACGGCGCGATCCACTGTAAAAAGGCTTTGGGTCATTGGCATGCCCATTTCCTTTGTAGTAATTTCCGCAATCTCTTTTTTATTCTCTATAAAAAGGTCACGTAGTTTGCCAGCACACTTGAGACGCTCACTAAGCGATGTATCTCTCCATGCAGGGAAGGCTGTTTTTGCTGCTGCCACTTTTTCAGAAACTTCGGCTTTTGTGCTCATAGGCACACTGCCAAGAACGGCATAGTTTTCTGCTGGATTGGTTGAAATAAGTGCGCTTGTGTTTGTTTTTGGTGCGGCTGTCATCGGTGTTCTCCTTAAAGTGTTGGGTCATCCCAGGTGTTGGTTAAAGTTTCTGTGCTGTGGTTTGTCATTTGCATGTCTGCCGGAACCCGCTCTCCATGGAATTCAAGCACAGCGCGGCTAATTTTTCGGCAGTGGAAATAGATGCGATAAAGACTATCAAAAATATCCATTTCAACGGCGTAAGTTTGTACGCGGTTACGCGCCTTTGCCCCAAGGCGCTCATGGCCATGCTTATGGGCACTGTTTAGCTGCTGCGTAATTTCGCTTTTCATTTCGCGGACCTGTCTGGCAGCATCAATGTGCTTGCTATCAAGCGCCTTAATAGAAAGGGCAAGAGCTGTTTCAACTTTATCAGCAAGAGCAAGAATCACTTTTTGCGTTTGTCCACTAATCACGACTTCGCGCTTGTTGCGCTTAATGCCAAGGCTGTACATTTCATCGCCCATAATGTCGCTAATGCTTTCAAGGTGGTTGGTAATGGTGATGAGGAAAAGTTGCTCATCAGATTGTTTGTCGCTTAGCTCTTCTCTGCTGAGTTTAGACATGAATTTTAACATTTGCCGGTAGTGAGAATCTGACATTTTTTCTGCCATGCGCGCGGCGCGAAGTTTGCCGTCTGGTGCATCCAGTGCAAGGTCTACGCAATCTTTAAGGCTTTCAAGTACGTGGGTTGCAAATAGGGGGAGTTCGCGCTCGTAAGCATCAAGCGCCATATCTGGCGTCATGAGGAGAGCGTTATCAAGGTAATTTACTTTTGCAAGCTCTTTACGCGGCTTATCTTTAAAGAGCGTCTTCAAGCGCAGGCTCATGAATGGGATAAGCGGCAGGAACATAAGCGCCACAAGAATGTTAAAGGCGGTATGCGCGTTTGCAATTTGGCGAGACTCTGGGAAAATGCTTGAGAACGGGCTCCAAATAAGCCCTGGATTTAGTAGAAAATCTTCTGCAAAAATAAGGACAGGCAACATAAGAAGAACCATAATAACTTTGGTCATGACATGGACAAGTGCAACGCGGCGTGCTTCGGCATTTTTGCTAAGTGAGACCATCACAGCTGTTGATGTACTACCAATGTTTGCGCCAAGCATCATGTAAATTGCAGTTATCATCCCAATAGCGCCCCCGCTAACAAGGGCTAAAATAATACCCATCATCGCGGCGCTAGATTGCATAAGTGTCGTGGCAATCAGCCCAATGCCAAAAGCAAGGAAGGGGGAGTCTAGGTGGCTAATAAAGTTTCCAAGCGGCGTGCCGGGGCTAAGCGCTGCTGCACTTTCTCCAACAATAAACAGGCCAAAGAAAATAAACCCAACAGCCATGAATGTGCGGCCAAGGTTGTAGGCGTTTTCATTTTTGTTTGCAAAAATTGTACGCATAATAAAGCCAATAGCAATGGCGTAAAGGGCATAAGTACTCAGTTTAAAGGCAATTAACTGGACGGTAATGGTTGTGCCAATATCTGCCCCAAGAACAAGCCCTATAGATTGCGGCAGGGTAAGGGCTCTGCTGTTAACAAGGGATATAACCATGGCAATAACAGCGCCGCTGCTTTGTACCATTGTGGTCATAATAAGACCGCTAGACATGGCATGAAGGCGGCTCTTTGTCATGCGTGACATGTAGTGACGTAGGTTATTTCCGCTGAGTGCTTTTACCGCAGTCGTCATTTTTTTGAGACCATAAAGTAGGAGAGAGACCCCTCCAAAAAGAAGCATGAACTCCTGCGCCCAGCCTTCAGCTTCAATGCCAAGGGCGTAAGCTGGTATGGATATTATGGTAAAAATAAAAGCAACAAAGAGTGCGTGCATAGGGGTCCTTAATCTTATTTAAATATGTCGTTGAATGCCTGCGCAAGGGTGGGGTGCTTGAAGCTGAATCCACTCTTTGTAAGTTTTTCTGGGATAATGGTTCTGCCCCCCAGTAATAGCTCGTCGGCCATATCTTTAAGGATAAACCTTAACACAAAAGCAGGTGTTATGAAAAGGGTTGGCCGTTTTAAAGCCCTTCCAAGCGCTTTTGCAAAACTCATTTGCGTATCTTTTGCAGGCGCTGCTAAATTAACAGGCCCTTCAATGCTTTTATCCATAATATGTTGAATTGCGCGTACTTCATCGTTAAGGGAAATCCATGCAAAGGGCTGCTTGCCTGTGCCCATTTTTCCGCCAAGACCGATAAGGAAAGAGGGGAGCATTTGTTTGAGTGCGCCGCCGTGCTTTGCAAGGACTGGACTTGTACGCAAGTATGAAACTTTAACAGAGCTTGGCGCTTTTGAATGATGTTCAATTGCTTGGCATAAGGCTGCTGAAAAATCGGAGCCAGCTGTTGTATCCTCTGTGCAGTGCGGCTCACCTGACGTACCGTAAAACCCAATAGCAGAACCAACCATAAGGTGCTCAAGTTTTGGCATGCCTGCGCAAAGTTCTGAAATGTGCACCGCAAGGTCCTTGCGGTTTTTAAGGAGAGATTTTTTGCGCTTTTTTGTCCAGGGGCGTTTTGCAATGCCATCACCAGCAAGGTGGATGAAATGTGTAACGTGTTGCAACTCTTTTAAAATACCCTCTGGCGTGCTTGGCCACCAAATGAGAGAATCATTTTTGCTTGTGCGTGAAAGAGATAGAACTGTGTGCCCTTCTTTTTGGAGCGCCTCTTTTAGCGCGGACCCAATAAAACCAGTAGCTCCGGTCAGTGCGATTATTTTTTTCATAAAAGCATTCTAAAATTAAAAGGATTAAAAGTGAAGTTTTGAGTTGGTTGACAGTATAAAAATTGTTAGGATGCCCATAAAGATTCGCGGTGAAATAATAACAAACAAAAAAGTTACGTTTAATATGTGGTCAAGATTCTTTCTATTTATGGTAGGTGTAGGTGTTCTCGTTAATGTTACTTACATTGCTACAAGCCTTGCGCAAACAGGAAATGTTCCTCATTTGCTGGGTGTTGTTTTTGCGCTTGCAGTTATGTTTGCTTCAGCCTTCATTTTTTCTAAGGTTATTGCAAACTCGCTAATTTCAGATATTTCTGAAATTATTGAATATATTCATAAGGTTGAGTTTGGTGAAAATATGGGCCCTATTAATGTAACCCGTAAAGATGAGCTTGGTACGCTCCAAAAAGTTGTTGGTAAACTTGCTAATAAAGATAAAGCCGTACAAGAAGCGAATGAAGACCCTTTAACAGGCTTGGCAAACCGCCGTTTCCTTATGCAGCGCATGGAAGGTCTGACAAAGAGCCAGGCACAATATGCAGCTTTCTTTATTGACCTTGATGGGTTTAAGCCAATTAACGATAAGTTTGGCCACGATGTTGGGGATGAAGCCCTTCAGGTTGTTTCTGACCGTCTATCTGCTTGCGTGCGAGAAGAAGATGTTCTTTGCCGCCTTGGTGGTGACGAGTTTGTAATTGTTCTTGTAAACCTTGAAAACAGAGAAGTTGCAGAGCAGCGTGCGAACAAAGTTCTTGAGCTTGTTGGTCAGCCAATTTGGATTAGCGGAAACCGTGTACGCCTTGGGGCTAGTATCGGTATTGCGTTTGCGCCTGAGGATGGTGATGATGCTGAGGCTGTCCTAAATGCCGCAGATGAATCTATGTATGCTGCAAAGCAGGGTGGTAAGAATCAGTTCCGTTTTTACTCTTAACGTTTGAAAAGAATAAATAAAAAGCTCCTGTTTAGGAGCTTTTTTGTATTGTCAGATAATTTGCAAAAAAAATTTTCTTGTTGTAGCATAAGTTATATAGGGAAAGTGTGCCTTGTGCCGTGCACTTGCGTTACACTGCAGTTTCCCGACCCTCTAGGTAGGAGGTTTAAACAGAGATAACAAAAGGCAAGTAGCCCGAGTATCATGGTAAGAAGCTTAAACAGTTCAGTGACAAGCATGCGTGCAATTAACGCATTTGGTAGCGCGTCTCGTGCTACGGCTTCACAGCTTTCTAAGCTTTCTTCAGGATCTCGGATACCAAACGCCAAAGAAGATGTTGCCTCTCTTTCTATTTCTAAAGGCATTGCCCTTGAAATTAGCGCACTTAAATCAGCAAGAAATAATCTATTACAGGCGTCATCTATGCTTCAGATGGCAGATAGCGCTCTTGGTGATGTAACCGATATTTTAAATCGGATGGAATCTGTTGCCACGATGGCAAGAAACAGTACAAACAGCACAGTTGAGCTTCAAGCTTTAGATTTGGAATATCAGCAACTTGTTGGAGCTATGGACACGATTGTAAGCGGGACAGAATTTAACGGGAAAAGCCTGCTAGGCGAGCAACCTGAATTTCGTGTTGCTATTGTGGAAGCAGATATTGCAAGTGACAACGGTTTTGTTGGATATAATGTAGAGCCTGACTTTGCGCTCCATCAAGATGGTGATCAGTTTGAAGTTACATATAATAGTGCCACATCAACAATGACGCTGCATCATGTACGTGAAGACCGTTACCAAACGCTTAATGTATCTGCCGTTGCAAATGGCGTTATAGAAGATTTAGACTTTAATGAGCTTGGCATTACTGTGAAGCTAAATGATGCCTTTGATCCTCTTGCGGATATTGACCCTGCTGTGAATGCTTCAACTTTGACTATTGGTGCTAACGTTATTACACCGCCTACTTTTGCACCAAGCGATATTGCAGGCCTTGCTGTGCATCATAGCGCTGTAGATAGTGCTTTAAACCTAACTGGAAATGGTGTGAGGGATGCTGGGGATATAGAAGTTGGTTCTGGTGGAAATAATAATTTGTATCAAAACAGCGGGGGGCGGCGCCCAGATTTAGAGATTAACGGTGTGTTTGGGCGTGATGCCTTTGACTTTGATGGTAGTGAATTTTTCAGGGTTAATAATAATGCAGTTTTAAATACGTCATCTCATAACCAAAAATCTTTTGCCTTTTCATTTAGGACGGGTGGAGATGTGACCACAACGCAAAATATTTGGGAAGAAGGCGCTGGCGTAAACGGTATGAATGCTTACATTGATGGTGGCCGTTTGTATTTTGGTATTTACCGCGCCAATGGTGGTGTTGGTTCATGGCTGAGCACAGCCATTAGTCCCAGTACTGATTATACAACATCATTTACATTTGATAGAGCAACAAACTCAACAACTATGTACTTGAATGGTGCGCAGGTTGCAACAGGTGCAGGTTTAGGAGCCGGCCAGGCATTGCCAGCACACTCTGGTGGTATGGCTATGGGGCGCACAAACGGAACAACTATTTACCACTCTGGATTATCTACCAATAACGGGGATTATTTTACTGGTCGCGTTGGTGAGTTTATTTACTATAATAATGCGCTTTCAGCAGCAGAGCATGCAGATCTTGATACTTATATGAACAATGTCGTGTTCTCAGATATTCTCTTTAATAGCGAAGAGATAGATATTCAGGCTGCAAGTGGCTCTGATATGGTAGACCGTGTGGCGCTTGATATTCCTAAGATGGCAGAGCAGGTATATTTAATTGCGCAAACTAATGTATTAAGTGACTCAGCTGCAGGGGCCTCACATACGCACATGGGTATTATGATGGATGCTGTAAACGCGGCGCGCGCAGATTTAGGTAGCTTTATGAATAGGCTTTCTTTTGCGGAAGGTGTTGTTTCTGTCAGTATTGAAAATCAGTCTGGGGCTGAATCAGTTCTTTCTGATGCAGACATTGCGCGTGAAATGACAGAGTTTATGAGTCAAAGTATGCGATTAAATGTCGCATCTGAAATGATTCAGCAGAGTCAGCAGAGTGGTCAGCATGTTCTTTCCCTTCTTTCAGGCTCCCTTGGCGAAGCCGCTTAAGATTCCTTTTTTTTTTACTAAACCCTTATTTTTCGGCATAGTTCTTGAGTGTCTCTTACCTGTAGGTTTTATAGCCTTTAGTAAAATGAGACAGGAATATGGTAAGAAGTTTAAACAGTTCTATTTCTACTATGCGTGCCATTAACGCCTTTAAGGGCGCGTCTCGCGTGGCATCATCTCAGCTTTCTAAGCTTTCTTCTGGGTCTCGTATCCCTAATGCAAAAGAGGATGTAGCCTCCCTTTCTATCTCAAAAGGTATTAGTCTTGAAATTAGTGCACTTAAATCTGCACGTAATAATTTATTGCAAGCGTCTTCCATGCTGCAAATGGCAGATAGCGCCCTTGGAGATGTTTCAGATATTCTAACCCGCATGGAAGCGCTTGCGACCATTGCCCGTAATGGTACAAACAGTCCAACAGAACTTATGTCTTTAGATTTAGAATACCAACAGCTTATTGGCGCTATGGATAGCATTGTTGATGGTACAGAGTTTAACGGCCGTAGCCTCCTTGGTGAGCAACCAGAATTTCGTATGGGCGTTATTGATGCAGATGTGGATAGTGATGATGGCTTTGCTGGTTATTCTTTAGAACCTAACTTCCCAATGCATCAGGCGGGCGATTTTTTTGAAATTTCTTACGATAGTGCAACTCGTAATATGACACTTCACCATGAGCGAACAGATCGTTATCAGACTGTGTCAGTACCAACAGGTCTTGTGGGCGGAGATATTGAGAATGTTCGCTTTGAAGAGCTTGGCGTCACCATTAAGCTTTCTAGTGATTTTAATGCTGGCGTTGATATTGATCCCACCGTTCAGAACTCTGACATTGCTATTGCTACCAATGCTATAACAGGCACAAGTTTTGTGCCAAGCGATCTGCCCAGCTTGGTTCTGCATGTGAGCGCGGAGGATAGCCCTCTTTTTACAACGGGTAGCGGTGTGCAAAATGCGGGTGATCTTGAAACATTTGTTGGCGGAAACAATGCTCTAATTCAAAACAATGCACTGCTTCAGCCTGATGTTGTGGCCTCTGGCGTATTTGGACGAGATGCTTTTGATTTTGATGGTAGTGAGTTCTTTGCTGTGAATGACAACTCTTCTATTAACGCGTCCACCCATGCGCAAAAAACAATTGCCATGAGCTTTAGAAGTGGCGGAGATGTGGCATCGCGTCAAGTTATTTGGGAAGAGGGGGCCACAGTAAACGGCATGAACGTTTATATTGATGCAGGTCAGCTTTACTTTGGTGTTTATCGCTCTAATGGAGCCAATGGTACATGGCTTAGCACGCCTATTAACCCAAGCACAGATTACACAATGTCTGCCACATATGATAATGCAACCAATAGCACCTCTTTATATCTGAATGGCGCACAGGTTGCTTTAGGGGCAGGCATTGGTGCACCGCTTCCCTCTCATACGGGGAATATTGGTGTGGGACGTACAAATGATACGACAGTTTACCATGATGGTGCGTCGGGCGCGGATACGGATTACTTTACGGGGCGTCTTGCTGAAATTATTTATTATGATGATGCCATAGGCAGTGCAGACCATGCAGAGCTCGCAACGTATATGAGCACTTTTTCATTTACAGAGGTTTTATTTAACAGCGAAGAAATTGATATTCAAGCTGCTGGCGGCGCTGATGTGGTGGATCGTATTGCGCTGGATATCCCTAAAATGGCAGAGCAAGTTTTTGGTATGCAAGGCACAAACATTTTGAGTGATTCTGCGGCAAATGCTGCTCACGAGGCCATTAGAAACATGATGGATGAGGTGAATGCAGCAAGAGCTGATATGGGAAGCCTTATGAATCGCTTTGCCTTTGCAGAAGGCGTGGTTTCTATTAGCCTTGAAAACCAGTCACAGGCGGAGTCTGTTCTCTCTGATGCGGATATCGCCAAGGAAATGACATCCTTTATGAGCCAGAGCCTTCTGCTTGAAACAGCATCTGAAATGATTCTCAAAGGCAGGGAGAGCGGTCAGTATGTTCTCTCTCTTCTGGATAACTCTTTAGGCCAGTAAAACTTACAATACATAGGCTGTAATCATTCTCCCTCTTGGGGTTTTTTCTGTTTTATGGTACTTTGATCTCGCAAGAATTTAATAGGAAGAAAGGCGGACATACAGTGCCTCAAATAAAAAGCCAAATTTCAGCAGGTTCAGAAAGCTTTCAATCTAACGAAGCGGCCATGAAAGCCGTTGTTCAGGATCTTCAAAGTACCACTCAAAAAATCAGTGAAGGTGGCGGCGAAAAATACCGCGCCAAGCATGTGGCGCGCGGTAAACTTCTTCCGCGTGAGCGTATTGATACGCTGATTGATGCAGGCACAAGCTTCCTAGAGCTTTCACAGCTCGCAGGCCATGATGTATATGGCTCAGATGTGCCAGCAGGCGGGGTGATTACAGGCGTTGGCGTCGTGAACGGTCAAGAGTGCATGATTGTTGCCAACGATGCGACTGTTAAGGGCGGTACATACTACCCTACAACAGTACGCAAGCACCTGCGTGCGCAAGATATTGCTTTTGAAAATAATCTGCCATGTATTTACCTTGTTGATAGCGGCGGCGCTTTCCTTCCACTGCAAGATGAAGTCTTCCCGGATCGCGATAATTTCGGCCGTATTTTTTATAATCAAGCGCGCCTAAGCGCGGCAAACATTCCGCAAATTGCTGTGGTTATGGGGAGCTGTACTGCGGGTGGTGCGTATGTGCCAGCCATGAGCGATGAAACAATTATTGTGAAAAACCAAGGCACAATCTTCCTTGGTGGGCCGCCGCTTGTAAAAGCAGCAACGGGCGAAGATGTAAGCGCTGAAGATCTGGGCGGTGGGGATATGCACACCAAAGTTTCTGGCGTGGCTGATCACCTTGCAGAGGACGATACGCACGCCCTTGCTATTGCACGTGACGTGGTGAAGAACCTTGCACGTCGTAAACCTCCTATGCCGGCAACTCAAAAGCCTGTGGCTCCTGCTTACCCAACAGAAGAACTTTACGGCGTGGTGCCAGCAGACCTAAAAACGCCTTACGATATCCGTGAAGTGATTGCGCGTCTTGTTGATGGAAGTGAGCTTGATGAATTTAAAGCGAACTATGGCACAACGCTGATTACAGGTTTTGCTCATATTCATGGCTTTCCAGTTGGTATTATTGCCAATAACGGCATTTTGTTCAGTGAGTCTGCTGAAAAAGGCGCACACTTTGTACAACTTTGCTGTCAACGCGGCGTTCCGATTCTCTTCTTGCAAAATATTACTGGCTTTATGGTGGGTAAAAAGTACGAGCAGGGCGGTATCGCCAAAGATGGCGCTAAGCTTGTGAATGCTGTCGCGGCGGCAGATGTGCCTAAAATTACAGTTCTTGTTGGCGGCTCGTTTGGTGCTGGTAATTACGCCATGTGTGGCCGTAGCTTTAACCCGCGTTTCCTGTTTACATGGCCAAACAGCCGCATTAGCGTAATGGGCGGAGAGCAAGCTGCAAGCGTACTGGCAACAGTTAAACGCGATGCCATGGAAAAAGCAGGGCAGGAATGGAGCAGTGAAGAAGAAGCTGCCTTTAAAGAGCCTGTACGACAACAGTACGAGAAACAAGGGCACCCTTACTACGCAAGTGCGCGCCTATGGGATGATGGGGTGATTGACCCAGCACAAACACGTGACATCCTTGGCCTTGCCCTTTCAACGGCAATGAACAGACCAGGCGGAGATACCGAGTTCGGTATCTTCCGCATGTAATTGAATGCACTTAAAAGAGGCTGTAAATGCTTTGTTTGCTGCGCTCCTCGCTCATGTACCTTGCGGGGCTTCACAGACAAAACATTTTCGCTGCCTTTTAAATACATTCAAATAACGCTGAAAATAATTTAAGGAAATGATTAAAAATGAGTTCGGTTCTTTTAGATAAACAAAACGGCGTGGCGATTGTGACGCTGAACCGTCCAGACGTCCATAACGCGTTTGATGAAGAGATGATTGCATCTCTTACAAGCACATTTACAGAGCTTTCATCTGATACCTCTCTGCGTGCTGTGGTGTTTAAAGCAAGCGGTAAAAGTTTTTGTGCAGGCGGAGACCTGAACTGGATGAAGCGTGCGGCAGATTTTACAGAGGCAGAAAACAAAGCCGATGCTCTTAAACTTGCAGGTATGGTGGATGCCATTTACGCTTGCCCGCATCTGACAATTGCCCTTGTTAAAGGCGCTGTATTTGGCGGCGGTGTTGGCGTTGTCAGCGCTTGCGACGTAGTGATTGCAGATAAAGATTCTTCTAAATTCTCGCTCAGCGAAGTGAAGCTTGGGCTTATTCCAGCAGCTATTGCGCCGTATGTGCTGCGCGCCATTGGCGCCCGTAATATGGGCCGCTACGCCGTAACGGCTGAACGTTTTTGCGCCAAAAAAGCAGGGAAGATGGGGCTAGTGCATGACAAGGTTCATGGCGAAGCAGAGCTAGAAAGTGCGCTGACTGATCTGCTTGAAAGTATCTCATCTAACGCGCCAGAGGCTATGCGCGAAGCGAAAAAACTGCAGCGTGAACTAGAAGCCATGACCATTGGCGCCGCGACGCTTGAGCATACCGCAGGCGCCATTGCAGTGCGCCGTGCAAGCGATGAAGGCAAAGAAGGTATTAGTGCCTTCCTTGAAAAACGTTCTCCAAATTGGGTAAGTACCGATGCTTAAAAAAATCCTTATTGCCAACCGCGGTGAAATTGCCTGCCGTGTGATACGTACAGCAAGAGAGCTTGGCGTGAAAACCGTTGCTGTTTATAGTGACGCTGACCGTTATGCACCTCATGTGGAGCAGGCAGACGAGGCGTACCATATTGGGCGTTCTCCAAGCAGTGAAAGCTACCTGCGTGGTGATCATATTATTGAAGTGGCTAAAAAATGCGGCGCAGAAGGCATTCATCCTGGTTACGGGTTCTTGTCTGAAAATGCAGAATTTTCACGTGCTTGCAAAGAGGCTGGCATTGTCTTTATTGGGCCTGATGCACAAAGCATGGACGCCATGGCCAGTAAGAGTGCTGCCAAAGCGTTGATGATTGATGCAAATGTGCCTGTGCTTGAAGGTTATCACGGGGCTGATCAATCCACAGCGCACCTCAAAAGCGTGGCAGATAAAACAGGCTATCCTATTCTCATTAAAGCGGTTGCTGGTGGTGGTGGTCGTGGTATGCGCCAAGTGTTTGAGTCTAGCGAATTTGAAAAAGAGCTAGAAAGTGCGCAGCGTGAAGCTTCAAGCAGTTTTGGTAACCCGGATGTGTTGATTGAAAAATATCTCGTAAAACCGCGCCATATTGAAGTGCAAATTTTTGGTGATAACCATGGGAATGTAGTGCATATGTTTGAGCGCGATTGCAGCGTGCAGCGCCGTCACCAAAAGGTGCTAGAAGAAGCACCTGCCCCATGCCTAGATGCAGGCGTACGCGCGCAGCTTTTAGATGCCGCTGTACGTGCAGGCGAAGCGGTCAATTACAAAGGTGCGGGTACGGTTGAATTTTTATTGGATGGTGAAGGCAAAGACGCTCAGTTTTACTTTATGGAAATGAACACGCGCCTTCAGGTAGAGCATCCTGTAAGTGAGTACGTCACAGGCCTAGACTTTGTAGAATGGCAGCTGCGCATTGCCAGCGGTGAAACCGTGCCTCTAAAGCAAGACGAGATTACATGTACAGGCCATTCTATTGAAGCGCGCCTCTGCGCAGAAAACGTAGAAGAAGGCTTCTTGCCCTCTTCAGGTACACTTAAGGTGTGGCATATGCCTGAGGAACATGAAAACCTGCGCGTCGATACAGGCGTAGAGCAGGGCGGTGAGATTTCCAGCTTTTATGACAGCATGATTGCCAAAGTCATTACATACGGCGCAACACGTGATGAAGCCTGCGATACGCTTTCAAATGCACTGGAAGAGGGCTGCGTAATGGGGCTGCCAACCAATCTTGGTTTTTTGAATGCTTGTGTGAATCACCCTGTATTTAGAAAGGGCGGGTTCGGTACGAGCTTTTTGCTTAAAGAAGCGGCTGACGTTTTACCATCTGTTGTAACAAAGCCGTCAGAAAAACATTTAAACGCTGCTGCGTTTATGGTGGGTAAAGCTAACGGAAAAATTCAAGCGGAGCGCATGGGAATGGATAATCCATGGGCGAGCATTGGTGCTTTGCGTTTGAACTTGCCTCAGTCAGATACCATTATTTTAAATGGTGAGACAGTCACTGTTCCATCTGAAAAACCAGAAGGTTACGCATGGCAAGATGCTAAACGTATTGTTGCCGTAGCTGATGGCACATATATAAGCATGCCATATCGCAGCGAACCTGTGGCAGAAGGGGTTGTACAAGCATCTGAGGGGGCACTAACGGCATCTATCCCAGGGCAGGTGACAAAAGTTATGGCCAAAGCAGGCGAAGCTGTTAAAAAAGATCAAGCACTCATGGTCATGGAAGCGATGAAGATGGAACATACCATGCGTGCGCCAGAAGATGGCATCATTGAAGATGTGCACTATAACGTTGGTGATAAGGTTGATGACGGAGATGTGTTGATTAGCTTTATGGATAAGAAAGAAGATGCCGCATGAGTGAAGACTCGAGAGTTAAAATCGTTGAGGTCGGTCCAAGAGACGGTCTGCAAAATGAGAAAAAAGAAATCTCAACAGCTCATAAAATTGAGCTTGTGAAGAAGCTTGCAGATGCAGGCCTTAAGCATATTGAAGCAGGTGCATTTGTCTCTCCTAAATGGGTGCCGCAAATGGCAGGAAGTGCAGATGTTTTTGCGGGACTAAAAGATCTAAATGCTGAACTTAGCGCCCTTGTACCGAATGAAAAAGGCATGGAAGCGGCTATAGAGGCAGGCGTTAAAGAAGTGGCTATTTTTGCCAGCGCCAGTGAAAGCTTTAGCCAAAAAAATATCAACTGTTCTATTAAAGAAAGCTTTGATCGTTTTGCTCCTGTCATGCAAATGGCACGTCAGCATGATATTAAAGTGCGCGGGTATGTCTCTTGTGTAAATGGTTGCCCTTACGAAGGTGAAATCTCTCCAGAAGCCGTGGCAAAAGTTTCTCGTGCTCTCATGCAAATGGGCGCTTATGAAATCTCTCTTGGTGATACCATTGGCGTAGGCACGCCTGTACAGACATTTGAAATGCTAGAGGCCGTGCTTGGCGATGTGCCTGTAGAAAAAGTAGCGGTGCATATGCATGATACTTACGGGCAAGCGATGGCGAATATTCTTGCATCTCTAGACTTAGGCGTGCGCATTATTGATGCTAGCGTGGCTGGCCTTGGCGGCTGTCCTTACGCAAAAGGCGCTAGCGGAAATGTGGCCACAGAAGATGTTGTTTACATGCTAAAAGGCATGGGCTTTGAAACGGGTGTAGATTTAGATGCACTTGTGGCGGTGAGCCACTGGGTGAGGGATGGTCTTAAACTGAGTATCCAAGGCAAAGTCGCGAGTGCTTTAAAATAAATATTACAAACGTAAAACAGCCCCCAGTAACGGGGGCTGTTTTTTTATCGTTTAATTTTCATCGCCAAGGATGACAGCATCGCCAGAGATTGTTGCTTCGCAACAAACCCTATCATAGACAACAGGTAAAACGGTTATATTGACATTGAGGACAGCGTTGGCGCCAACAGATGCAGCCTTTTGGGCAAGCTGTCGGTATGCACGCATGCGCGCTTCTTCGCAAGCCTCGGCAGTATTCATCTTACCTCGAATTTTACGGCCATGGTCAGAAATAATGCCAAAGACTTGTTTCACGGAACGGCCTGGCAAGTCTGCTGCGCCGCCATGGGAAAAGAATATACCATCAATCATCATGGGTTAGGTCTCCTTTGGGGTAAGGGTGACAGCGTCGCCATGGGCGCTGGTGACACATTGCAAGGAATCAGAGAAGCCAGCAATGAAGGATGTAGAATGGCTGTGACAAATTATGGCATTCGCACCGAGTTTTTTGGCTTTTTTTGCCAAATCTTTATGCACACCTTGCAGTGCACTTTTCTCAGCCCTTGTAGGGTTGAGTTTGTCGCCTTCAGTATCTCTACCGATGCTGCAGCTATTTACAGGCCCAAAGTTTTGGGTGACTTCAACGTTCACACCAAGGTCGGCAGCGCCGCCATGGTAAAAAAGAACATCATCAACAACAAGATTACTCATGCGCTTTCTTCGTTAGGAACAAAGCGAAAAGCATCGCCGGTAAAGTGAATGGATGCGTTGTAGTATTCATGGCTGCGATGGGAAATCTCAACAATCTCCCGTATATTGCAAACAGCGGTAGCGGATAAAGCTCCTAACTGTTTTTGTAATGCTTTCATGAGAATGGCCCTCACCTTTTCTTCGGCTTGGGTTTCTTGAGAGGCCTCTTGGGAATGGTTCCATTTTGTGTTTACAATATCGTGAGCGTAGATATGAATATGTCCAGCCCATTCAAATGTGCCATCAGTCCGGCCAAAGGTTTCAGGCCCACCATTACAGATGGGGATTTGTGGTTTTGACATGAGTTTCTCCTGTCAGGCATGAGTTAAAAGAAACCCCCTGCCGAAAAGCAGGGGATTTTTTTGAGGTTTACAGTTTCACCTGAAGGGTGAAGTCGTGTGCAGGCACCTTATTGCTGGTGTCAGCTTTAAAGGTGATCAGCAACACTTTGCCGTCATCGGTTTGGGAGACTTTGGCAGCCTTGGGGTAGGAACTTTGCGTCCGTACCACCAGTTCGCCAGTTTCACCATCCATGTAAGCCACGGCATTGTTGCCCTGACCCACCAGAGGGTGATGTCCGCCATTTTCAGTGAGGAAGCTTACGCCAGCAGGGCGCGAGACATCTTTCACTTTCTTCAGGTTGCCAGCAGTCACTTCCACACGCAGTGCTGTCGCACTTTTATGGGGAGCGTTTTTGGCTTTGCGAACAGTCAGCTTGGCGATGCCGGTTGTACCATCATCATCCAAGTGCGCAGAGCTTTTAAGGAACAGTTGCTTTTGCTTGTCGGAGATACCAACTTGCAAAAGTTCTTCCTTAGCGGTGTTAACCACTTTTTCTGCCAGCACGATGTTGCTTTCCACAATGCCTTGCTGAGAGCGTGCGCCTTGGATCTGGTTCAAAAGTTCCGTCACCTCAGCAGCTTTACGCTGTTTCTGATCTTCCAGTTCAGCAATCTCGCGCTTCAGTTGATCATGGGTATTATCGCCATGTTCAATGGAGGCCTTCATGTGATCCAGCTGCGTTTGCAGTTTGTCCATCCGATCCACTGTTTCGTGCAGATCTTCCTGCGCGCTATCGTAGTCAGATTGTGCAGCGCTCAGACGCTCTTCAACCGGCTTGTAAGCCGCTCCAAGAGCTTCCAGCTGCTTTTGCAGTTCAGGGATGCGATCGTTCGCTTTTTCGCGATCGGTGCGCATTTGTTCAGCACGTGCTGTCAGGGCTGTGGCCTTGTTGTCCGCAGCGTCCTTCTGAGCCGTCATTTCGCCAATCTGGGTTTCCAGAAGACGGACGGTTTCAGTGACACCTTGGAGTTCGTGGCTTTCTGCTTCGGCAGCCGCTTGGGCGACCAGCATGGCAGCTTCAGAGTCATCAAGCTCAGCTTGCAGGGCTTCTTTGGTTGCTTCCAATTTTGCTGCCTCGGCAGCATTCTTGGCGGCTTCTTCACGGGCCTTTTCGGCTTTACTTTCAGCTTCTTCGCTTTGGCGGTTTTGGCCAGCACGAACAGCTTCAGCAGCAGCGCGGGCGGATTCTTCATCCGGCGCGTCAGCCAGTGCACCGTTGCGTACACCTGATTTGGAGTAGTCAGGCAATGCCAGAACTTCTTCAGGCGCAAACGTCACTTTGCCGTTTTCAACTTTCAGGCCAAGAGCCTTGTTTTGTTTCCACCAAGCAAAAGCATCTGCAGCTTTGCTGGAGCCTTTTACCATCCAAGTGGGGATGGTGAAGAGCTCCTTGCGGCGTTCAGCATTGGCAGCGTCATTGTCGCCTGCAATACCCAGCAGTTCTTCAATTTTGCCGAGAACGGCATCTTGGGTTTTGCCTTCTGCTTGTTCAGCTGATGCCAAAAGTTGCTCAAGCAATGCTTTGGCCTGATGGCCATCGTCTAGCTCAGCAATTTGTGCTTTGAGGGTTTCAAGTTTAATGCTCATGGGGGATACCTCCGTTGGAGAGCGATAAAAAAAGAGAGGGCAGCCTAAAAAGGCCGCTAAGTTATATTACAGTTCACGGTATAAGGATGGTTGGTATACAAGTCAAGGCTAGAAGAGATTATTTATAAATAAATTGCACATCTGTGGTAAGCTTTTCTTGCCAAATAGTTTTTGATGATGTAAAAGCTATTTATCTTTGGATGTATAGGGCAGTGGCTCAATTGGTAGAGCATCGGTCTCCAAAGCCGGCGGTTGTAGGTTCGAGTCCTATCTGCCCTGCCAAAGATGATTCAGTTTGAATAGGCCGGCGCATATGCTGAAATTTGGGTTAAGAATTAAGAAAGTTATACCCCATGAGCCATACAACAATTTACCTTCTGCGCCATGCGCAAACAATCCCCTCTAATGATATTCCGCGTGCTGAATGGTCGCTTTCTTCTACAGGAAAAGAGCAAGCAGAACAGCTGGTTGAGCGCATTCTCCCTCTTGCAATTGATGCTGTGTACAGCAGCCCACTTAGGCGCGCTGTAGAAACAGTTGTTCCCTTTGCGGGGCGTCTTGGGCTTACGATTCAAACAGAGCGTGCTTTTAGCGAGCAAAACGCATGTACAAGCTACATGCCCCCAGCAGAATTTCAAACCCTTATTGCAAAATATTGGCAAGATGTTGATTTTGCAATGGAAGGGGCGGAGTCACTTTCTGAGTGTCAAAAGCGCATGATGGCTGGAATTCGAGAGGTAGAAAAAGCCAATAAAGGTAAAAATATCTTGATTTCTTCGCATGGAGAGGCTATTGGTGCTCTACTAAAGGCGTTTGATTCTCAATACGGATATGATGATTGGGCGCGAATGAATATGCCTGATGTGTTCAAGCTTGTGTTTTCACCAGATGGGGCAGCCCAGTGGGATAGTGACTATAAATTTGAACCGATAGATATTTTTTAAGTAAGGATATAAAGAAAATGCCAATTGGAAAAACATTACAATTTGCGAGAGAAGTTCGTGCAGAAGGGCGCCGTGTTACATGGCCAGACATGAAATCAACACGCATGATGACAATTTTTGTCTCTGTTATTGTTGTTATTGTAGCAATTTACCTTTACTTTATTGATGTAATTTTAAGCTTTGGAATTGGAAAGATACTAGGAGTATAGCATGGCAGATACAGCTAAAGAGACCGCTAGCACAGAAGCTGAAGCAGTGAAAACTGAAGAAAAGCCTGTAAA
>JAPKEQ010000085.1 GCA_028821995.1 Alphaproteobacteria bacterium | reverse complement strand
CGCGCAAGCCAAGTTATGAATGAGCTTATGGATGCTTTTTACATTCAACGTATGATTGATGGTAGCATTGAAAGTGTTGCCCATGATTTTGAAAAGCTCAAATTTAACGATAAGCGTGTTATTCGTCTTGTAAGCGAGGCGGTTAAGAACTCTGACGCTGAGCGCGGAAAGCTTATTGGAGAAACATTTAATGGCATTAAAGGGCTTGATAAAGCTCTGCAAGCGGCCTCTTCTGAGAAGGATCAGGCAAGCATTGAAGAGAAAAAGCCTGAAAAGAAAAGAGCAAGTCAGTACTCGCCACCTTCTTACGAGGATATTTTTACGGATGAAGATGATGATAAATACCCCCTTGTTGGTGTTGAAGTGCGTTCTATTTCTGCCCTTAAATTTTTGGATATGCCATTTAGACCTCCAGAAGTTGAAGAAAACTTTGACCAATTTTTAGAAACATTTGATGCAAAAAATAACAGCCTTTACCCCGCCCTTGTGACAGAGGATGGCGTTGTACTTGATGGAGAGTGGCGTCTTCGTGCTGCAAAGGAGCAGGGTGTTGATTCATACGTATGTATTACGCGTCGTGTGAGAGATCCTTTAGAACAAAAAATCCTCCGTATTAAAATTAATCATGCGATTTACCCTCCCAAGAAAATTGATTTGTATTACGCGATTGGTGTTCTTTCAGATGAGGGAATGTCTCAGCAAAAAATAGCAGATGCACTGGGTACAAGTCGTACCAATGTGCTCGTCTATGTAAAAGTGCGCGACAAAGCTTCCCTTAAAATGCGCGCTTTGTATGAAGATGGCCTTATCCAAATTACAAATGCAAGCAATTGCGCAGACCTTGAGGAAGAGGAGCAGGACCGTATTGCAGCGTTTATTCGCAAATACGGGATTGTTTGGTCTAAAGGGGCAAAGTTTAACGAGCTATTTGCCGCGATTCATAGCCGCAAAATTGACAGCCTTGAAGCGAAGCTAAGTAAAACGCTACCAGATCAAAAATCTGTAGAGGTGTCGTCTTCAGCGCTTATGCCTCAGTCTGATAACAAGCTTGTATCTTCTCTGCAGAGTAGTATTAAAACTTATGAACAGAGCCTGAAAGATAACGAAGTTTGGGCGGCTCAACGTGAGGGTGTAATAACAAACCTACGCGAAGAGCTAGATAAAGTAAAAGCTGATTCAGAAGGCCTTAAAAAAGAGCTGGATGCTGCGGAACTTATGAAGTTTGGCAATCCTAAAGCGATTGAAGAAGAGCTGGAAAATCTGAAACGTTTTTATGGCATTACTGAGCGCCTTTCTGGTGCGACGCATAGCCTCAAAAAAGCAAGCCGAGAAATCAACAAAGTGCCGCTGAAGCGCAAGCAAATTGTTGAAATTGATGAGCTTATGGACTCTTTGGAGGAGGCTCTCAATACGTTTAGGGTAACTGTGGCAAGCCATAAAAAGGCATAAAATAACAAAATGTCAGTTGTTTGGGGGTTGTTTTCTCTTGCCTCAGGCCATAAACTTTAGGATGAGTGTAATTTAAGGGTATGGCTATGTTCTTTAAGCTATTTTATGTGTTTGCCATTTTTATGGGTCTTTTCACTTCTGTTGTAAGTTATGCGCAGGAGGAGATGAATGCTGCGAACCACACTGTTGTAGATCCTGTAAATAGCAGGGATACGACCACTTTTGTGCCGACATCAGCCTCGTTGGATTCTACAGCATCTGCAAGGTACGGTGTTCTTGGTAATATTGGTCGCTCTGTCACCGCTGGTGGTTCTACGCCGGCAGCTGGCTTTCAGTTGAATGACGCAGAATTTGACAGTTTGACAGGTGGTAGTGCTGAAGCTGCAAGGGAGAGAAACGAGCTTCTGGGCTGTAGTACTATGGACTACCATGCGTCTATGATCACCTCTTTAAATAATAATGAAACAGATATTGAAGAGTATGTAGATTCTCCTATGGGGACATTTATGCTTACAACTCTCCTTAATAGCCCTGCCATTGCAGCAACATTTAATAGTGTTGAGGCTTTTGGTGCTAAGCGTGTTCAGCTTATGCAGGACCGCTGTCAGGCTATGCAGTCAGATGCAACAGTGAGCGCTGAAGGTATGATGCGCTGGCAGGCTCTACAAGCTTGCGTTGCAGCCAATACGGAAGCGGCTGCCGGGGGAAGCACTGGTGTGTCTTCAATGAGCCGTAGGAGCGATAGTGAAGCGATTGCCGTGGCTATGGCATACAGAGCTTGTCTTTATGGGTCTCAAGGCCAGGAAGATAGATTTGGTACTGACCCTATTGAAGCTTTTGGCGCTTCAGTATCTCCAGGTTCTGTTGCTGCCTCATTGGAAGGGGCAATGAAAGAGGATGTTTTAGAATTTGATGGTGATACGCCAAGCCTTTGGACAGGGACATTATTCCATGCGCTTCGAAATACAGCGTTTTGTGAAATGGATGGCGCAGAAAGTGGAGATAGCCCAGATACAGATACTACAGTAGCCCATCACTGCTCTATAATGGCAATGATACCTAATGTAAGGTGGTGTGCGGGTTCTGAAATGATGGATCGTCGCTGCCTGAATGATAGCAAGGTGCGCCTCTCAAGGGCAACGTTTACGCCTCAGCAAGTATTTGACCTTCTGTATGCGTTTACAGATAGGGAAGTAAGTTATAGAGATCAATTTGCTAGATCTTTGGTTGGGCGTGCCGGTGAGGGTGTTGCTATTGAAGTTGCTAAAAAAGGTGAAACCCTTTATTCACCAATGGTTTTAAGGCCTGCAAGTGAGGCGATTGTTGGTGGAAGAGCAGATGAGGTACGTCTCTTTACCGGCTGTCTTGCAAACGGCGTTTCAGCTTTGGGTACTGCTGAGGATTTTAGTACATATATTACCCGTGCAATTGCCAACAGTACAAACTTAAGGGATGATTTGCCTGTTTCTTTTAACCCAAGTTTAACTTTAGTTGGTTTGCAGAGTGAGCTGGAAACTGCTGTTCCTGTTCCAACAACATTTGCTATGAATGATATATTGGATTTAACTCCTGGTGGTGAAGTGGGTAGTCAGCGTTCTGCAACGGTTAACCCTGATGGATCGGGGGGGATGTATAATGTTGGTACATTTGGCTGGCTTGCCGCTAACGCGACGCGTTGTGTGATGAAGCATCAAATGAGGCTTACGTTGATGGATCATATTAAGATTGGCCAACTTCCACAGGAAGAGCGCGTAGGTGCTTTGCTTGCTGTTCGTATGAATGTAGCCCAGCTTTCAACAGAGCTTTTATACAGGTACCTAAAAGAGAAGCTTATGTTTGCACAAATGGATATGCAAAATGGAGGTTCGGTGAGCAGTCGTCGTGCCACACCGCCGCATGTGCTTGCATCTCTTGAAACTTTGGTGAAAATTATTGAGGGGCAAATTGAGACAATGCAGACATTGAAGTCAAGCCAGCATACAATGTCTGGACTTTTGAGTAATATTCGTTCTGCGCGAACGCCTTCTTATTGTCCTCCTGGAGGGGCAGGCGCTTGTTAGGTGAGTTTTGCGTTTTAAAGGGGTTGTAGATTGCAATCCCTTTTTCTTTGAGGTATTCTCATTATGTAATTTTATGTTTTTAGCTTAAAAGAAGGCGCTTTTTGTGTACCGTTTTTCTTTGTTTATGGAGAAGTTTTAGATGACTGATGGATATGAAGGACAGCAACCCTCAAGTGGTAAAGAAGGGGTACAGCTTGCTGTTGAGCGTTTTAATGAGCTTCCTTCTGCTGGTAAATATGCCCTAATTGGTGTTGGGTTGTTTTTTGTTTTTGTAATTCTTTTCCGTGGCGGTGGCGGGGCTGAACCTACTCGCCCTGCTGTTAAGCAAGAAGTTTCGCGCGCAAGTATTCAAAATTTAGAGAACAAATCACCTGAAAGCGGGTCGCAGTTTACAACAGTTGATGCTGAAAGAGATTCGTTATATCGAGGATTTGTTTCGCAGCAGCAAATTGCTCTTTCTGGCTTGCGTGATGATGTGAAAACGCAAATGGACCAAAGAGATTCTCAGTTTTTAGAAATTCAAAACAGGGTGATTGAGCAAACCAGCAAGCTTGATGAAATGATTCGTACGTTTGAAGTTCAAATTCGCTCTATGCAAGAAGATAATGTGGAATTTAGAGAGCAGATGAGCCGCCTTGCCGAAGAAGCTCAGCGTCAGGGTGTGCGGCAGGGTATGGGTATGGGCGGTACGCCTGAACGCCGCAGACAGAGGGTGTCCCAAACCCCTTTAGGTAGTGGCGGTATGGCCGGAGGAGGAATCAATGGCCAGCCGCTTATTCCAGGAATTATTGGAGGGGCTACTGGCGGTAATGTTCGTATTGATCAGCACGGGAATGTAATTGGACCTGTTGTGCAGGAGGTTATCTATGAAGACCCTAACCCGTTTTTACCACCTTTAGGTTTTATTAAAGGAACCCTTCTTAACGGTGTTGATGCTCTTGCTGGTGCAGGTGTTGCAGCCCCGGCGCTTGTTCGTATGTCAGGGACGTATAAAACCGCAATGAACTCTACAGTAAGCTTAGATGGTTGCATGATGCTTGTAGAATTTGAAGGAGAGCTTTCAACAGAAAGAGCTCTTGGAAAGCCAAGCCAAATGACATGTGTTTATCCTGACCGTGGTGCTGTAACTTATGGTGTTACAGGGTATGTTGTTGATGCTAAAGATGGTATTGTCGGTGTGCCTGGTGTGTTTTATGAGGGTGATCCTAGTAAAATTGCTGCGGTATTTGCGGCAGAGTTTCTTGCAGGTGTTGCCTCTCTTGTTGAAGAGAGCCAAATTACAAGAACATCAGACCTTGAAGGGAATGAGCAGACCACTGTTACCGGCAGCCAGGTTCAGGCTCAGCTTTCAAGTGGTGTAAATGATTCGGTTCAAACTTTGCGTGACTACCTCGTGGAGCGCCTTGACCGTGTTCAGTCGTTTATTAGACTGGATGCAACGCGAGATATTCACATTGTGATGCTTAGCGGCATTGAACTTCGAGGGGCTGGTAGCCCATGGACATTGCTATTTGAAGGTGTTGCATTGGATGCTGCTAGAGCTAAAGCTGAAAACGCAGCTGCGCAGGCAAATGATAAGCAGGCTGCTGCCCAGTCACAAAACGTAAATTACTAAAAATAATAAACAAGGTATAACACAATGAAACAAATCAGAATTGTCGGTGCAATCCTTCTTGTATCGGTTTCTATCTCTGGGTGTAAATATTACGGAAGCGCTGTTCCTCCAGAGTACCCCGTTTCAATGGATGATGCTTTGGATGTGGCAACGGATAGAAACACAACAATGGGTGGGATTCAAAGACCTATTGTTCGTAAACTGACTCGTCCTGCTATTGATCAGCCAACATATGTGCCAGAAAAAGAACTTGCAGTTGTTGCTCCCCCAAAAACGCTTCTTGTGTGGTCATACCCTCATGTAACGGAAGATAACACACGTGTGTTTGGTAATTGGGCGACCATCTTTATTAATGACAGGTACGAATGGATTCCACCAAGCAATGAAGTTGCCGCAGAAGAAATGACATTTGGAGGGGGCTATGGGGCTTCTCGATAAAGATGTTCATGCGCCAATACGTCCTAATCGTATCGGTGAACAGCTTCCCTATTTTGAATACGAGGATAAGGCAGATTCTGACTACCATGGCTATTACCTTTTAAAGGATGGTTCGCTTGGTATTGCTTGGAAGGTTGCAATACCGCCTTCTTATTCTTACGACCAAGGTTATATACAGACAAATAATGAATTTAGAACGTTTATTGAGAGTGTGCCTATGGGGTATGAAGTACAGATTACTGTCACTTCACACAATAACCTTACAGAAAAAATGAAAAGATACCTGTCTCTAGAATCAGGGACTGAAAAAGGTAAAATTCTTAGACATTCACGGGCAGAAAAACTTCTAGATGCTGGGTTTAATGGTTATCAAGTGAGTGATGCCAGTTTTACGATGCTCCGTGATACTTACATGGTGATTACATTAAGATCTCCGACCTTTATTGAGAATCTTGGCCTTCTTGCGACGGTTATGGAATCTTTATTCCAGCTATTTGCAACACTCTTTAGTGTGGTAGGCCTTGATCTTTCTCAAATGCTTGATGGCTTCCTTACAAAAATGGTGAGAGAGAACATGGCTGAGTTTTCTGAATCAGTTATGTCGGCAGAATCTACCCTGAATGAAATGTTTAATATTGGATCTGGCTCTCGAATGGATCCGGCAGAACTTAAAGATCACTACTGGACAATGTATGCGCCGTCTTACAAAGAGCCTGGTCAAAAAGTTTCTGTTGATCCCCATGTTGATTTAAATGATCAAATGTTCCCACTTCCTATTGAGCAGGACTTTGACATGATTAAGCTTGGGAGCGATTATCACGGCCTTGTGATGATGGCGATTATGCCAGATAGTGTTGGCCCTGATTACTTGGGTGTTATTCGTCGTACGCTTATTACTCAGTACACCTTCTTTGTAAACATTGCGCAGGCT
>JAPKEQ010000084.1 GCA_028821995.1 Alphaproteobacteria bacterium | reverse complement strand
TATGATAAGCCTGTCTATCTTACAAGTAAGCAAGCAGATGATATTTTGCCAGATTTAGTAAAAGCAACGTTTGCCCAGTACCCAGCCCGTGCGACAGTTGTGCCTATTATTAGAACAGCCTCTATGATGCAGATGGTTCTGGATATGGGCTTTTACGTACTTATGCGTCCTGAAATATCATATCCGGATGAAGATATTTATAGAGAACTCATGAGAGAGAGTCCTCGCGCGAAAGTTCTTTTAGCAAGTTCAAGTGAGCATGTAGCACCTTATGTTAAAACAGGGCAATGGAACTCTCCCGCATTTTTGTCAGATATGGTGAAGTTTGCATGTAGCTTCTTTAAGCTTCCTGAGCATCATAAGGCAAAACTTGAAGATGAATTCACTAAGAATTTGTTGAGCTTTCTCAAGGGGTAAGGGGCTTTGATGTCTTTTTGATCAGATTTCCTGAAAAAAAGTGAATTTTTCACTTGCAGAATATGGTAGTTCTTGGCATATTGCGCTTGTTCTACTAAGACGAAACGTGCGGATGTGGCGGAACTGGTAGACGCGCTGGATTTAGGTTCCAGTGTCGAAAGACGTGGGAGTTCGAGTCTCTTCATCCGCACCATTTTAGTCGTCAAACAAAACTATTCCAGAGCCTTAGGGCTCTTTTTTAATGTAAATTCTTAATAACTGCTCTCGGTTATACCGCTTGTATGCTTTGCTTTTAGCTCTCAACTTTTGCCCATGCTTCGCGGCGGCAAAACCCTGATAACTTGCAAAGTATTATCTTGGTTTAAAGTGCATCTCTTCAGAAATAGCGCTGACGCTCTATTTTAAAATACTTTAAACCGCTTAAACCGCCTTAACGTTTTGGTTCGTCTTGACTTATGAAGCACCTCCTTATTAACCTGAATATTTGCAAAGCATGGTAACGTACCCAAGTGCGGGCTTGCGCGAGTGGGAGTGAGAGCGACCCAAAACCCGAGATGGAGGGTTTTGAGCGGTCGAAGCCCAAGACATACACTGTGAACGCATGTGAAAAGTATCAAAGCGCACATGCAAAGCTATGTGCGATATAACAGGTAAAAAAGAACTGCTGTACCCAGCACCTTAATTTTCAAAACAAAAGACTGGAAGCACAAAAAAACACTCCCAAAGGAGTGCTTTTAAAAATGATGGGGCGAATGATGGGGATTGAACCCACGACCCTCAGAGCCACAATCTGATGCTCTACCACTGAGCTACACCCGCCATAATCAAATAAACTTTTACTTGGTTTTTAAAGCGCTGTCTAGGGTAAATCTATAAAATTTTGCATATGAGAGGCTTAGAAGCTAAAAAGTAGGGTGAATAGCAAAAAAAGAACAGCCCCGAAGGGCTGTTCCAGTTGTTATATCGATTTATCCTTCGTTGTCGTCTTGGTCATTGCTGGTGTTATCAGCAACAATGTGTTGATGACCGACGCCATCCATTTTACGCTGAACTTTGCTGCGTGCAACGCCACAACCAAGGTAGAAGGACAGAATACCTTCAACGACCCAAAAGATGCTGGTTGCTGCAAGTTGCTGCAAAGCGGGGAAGGTGAAGTAAGCTGCTGCAACAAGTAAGGTTGGCACAGAAATAACTGCAAGCGATGGAACTACCCCAAAACTCTTGAATGTGGAGTTGAAGCACATCGCAATGAAAATCAGGCTGGTAACAACTAGAGCTGCAAAGACGAGCCCTGCAGCGAGAGAGGCTTGCCCAGCAGCAATAACATCCGCGCCATAAGCGACAAGAGATGAGTAGCTTGTCCATGCCGCGTCAGAAATGAGGAAGAGCGGATTAAAAAACGTAAGGATGAGTAAGCCCACCCAGAAAATCCGCTCAAGAACAATCTGTTTGTAATCCCAGAGAATTTTCATTCGGTTTCTTGCGGCACCCATCAGCAAAAGGACAGGCCAGGCGATGAGATAGTAAAGTACACCTTTAAGAATGCGAAGCCCGATGTTGAGCTTTTTTTTCTTCGGTGTTTCGGACGAAGTGGTTTGTTGATCAGCCATGAGAAAACCTCCAAGATGGCAAGAAAAAGGGAATCAAAGATTCATAGGAATCTCTGCATATATAAGGAGAGAAGGTGCTTAGTTCAAGGGGATTTTAGAAAAAAGTGTAAATATTTGAACTTTTATTGCTGCATGAGAACAAGGCCAGAAGGACTAAGAAGGAAAAGCTGTTCGTCCATTGTGTTGCCATCTAGAATTTTCCATGTATCTGTTAGGCGTTTAAATGCCATCTTTTTGTTATGATAGTCATCGTCCATCCAGTTTCTATGAACGGTTACCGCCACTATTCCGTCCCCCCAGTTACTTACCTTGAGGTAGCGGCTAACACCTGTTTGGGCAAGGGATGTTTGGTTTTCAGTCTTAATATAGCTAAAAAATTCTTCAAAAGCGGCTGTGGTTGGTACATTTGCATTTTTAGGGAAGTCTATACCAAGCAGTTTTTTGTGTACCCATCCTTTAAGGACTTCTCCTGGCGGGCCAGATCTGAATACATCGCCGTAAAGCCAGTCACCAGCGCGTTCAAGCACAATAAATCCCGTACCTTTACTCAGTTGGGTGATGGGGCGTTTATTGGTGGCAGGAGAAAGGCGCAAATTAACATTGTCATTTTGCACAAAGCTAAAATCACCTGGGCCAACTTCAAGCGCGCTGGCAGGCAAATTTATACTTAAAAGAGTAAAGCTAAGGGCGAGGATGTTTTTGATTTTTTTCATGGCTTTTAGTTTTGATGAAACGCAGCTTAAAATCAATAAAAAAGAGCGCTTGTGACAGGCCGTTATTTTTTTCTTGGGAGAGGGGGCAAGTTTGTGTATAAAAGGGGAGTGGTTACGCGCCCATAGCTCAGCTGGATAGAGCACCTGCCTTCTAAGCAGGGGGTCGGGAGTTCGAGTCTTCCTGGGCGCGCCACTATTTATTGAAAAGCACCCTTCTGGGTGTTTTTTGCTTTTTGGGGCCATGGGGGTGTAGAGTCGTCTCAATAAAAGCTTGTTCAAAAATCTCGAACTTTATACTTGCATCCATAAATAACTTGTGTAGCATGTATATAAACAAAGTTATAATACAGGATAATAACAAATATGAAAAAATTACTTCTTACTTTAGGGGCGGGCATGATGGCTGTTTCGGCTTATGCTTCTAATACGCCAGTGACAGATTTGCCAGCTGGGGATTATGTACTTGATAAAGGGCACACAAGCATCACGTTTAAGGTGAAGCATATGGGTCTTTCTAACTATACAGCTCGCTTTACTGATTTTGATGCCACGCTTACACTTGACCCAGCAGACATTACAAAGAGTGCGCTTGTAGCGTCTGTAAACCCTCTATCTGTTGAGACAGATCACGCGCTTATTGACCCTGAGCATAAATTTAATGAAAAAATTGGTGGTGGCGCTGAATGGCTAAATGGCTCAAAGTTCCCAACTATCACATTTAAAGCAACGAATCTTCAGAAAACATCAGATAATACAGGCACAATGTCTGGCGACTTTACAATGCTTGGTATAACAAAGCCTGTAACGTTTGATGTAACATTTAATGGCGCTTACATGAAAAAGCCGTTTGCTGATGTACCTGCACTTGGTTTTTCTGCTGAAGGTATAATTCAGCGTAGCGACTGGGGTTTTAGTACTTACGTACCAAACATTGGTGATGATGTTGCGATTATTATCGAAACAGAATTCCACAAGAAATAAAGGATAAAGCTTATGGCTGAAGTACAGCGCTACCACGCATTTGTTATTATTCTGCACTGGCTAATGGCGCTGTGCTTTATCCTTATGCTTGCGAGCGGGATTGCTATGGAGGAGTTTATTATAGATAAATCTCTCAAATTTAAGATGTTCCAGTGGCATAAATCACTGGGCGTTCTTTTGCTTATTTCCTTTGCTTTTCGTGTGCTTGCGCGCTTTATATTTAAAGTACCTAAACTTCCAAAAGAGTTTTCTAAAAAGGATCAGAGACTTGCGCACTTTGGACACCTGGCATTGTATTTCTTTATGGTTGCCCTACCGCTTTCCGGTTGGGTGATGGTCTCTAGTAGTGTATTTGGCCTACCAACCTTTGTATTTGATACATTCACGTGGCCACACGTACCTGGTATTGCAGGCAATGAGGGTATTAACGGCTTTTCAAGAGGCGGGCACAAGTACATGGGCTACGCTTTTACTATGATGATTGTTTTACATATTGCAGCTGTTGTACTTCATTTGAAAAAAGAAAAAATTAACCTACTTAAGCGCATGAGCTTTAGAGGTTAGGGGGAAATACGAATGAAACAGACATTATTGATTTTAGGTGTACTTCTTGGGGCTGCGCAGCTTGTAATGGCTGAGCCTTATAGTGTGGATTATAGCAAAAGCAAAGTTGAGTTCTCTGGTATGCACGCTGGCAATGCATTTACAGGTATGTTTAAGGAATGGAAGTCTGATATTGATTTCAACTTTGATGCCCCTGAAGAAAGCCAACTAAATGCAACATTTCAGCTAGAATCAGCAGAAACAGGAAGTGCAATGTATGACGGAACACTGCCAACAGCCGACTGGTTTGATGTAAGTAACACACCTGAAGGTACTTTTAAGAGCACAAGTATTCAGGAAGTGGGAGCTGGGCAATACCAGGCAGATGGAATACTAACTCTTAAAGGCAAGGCTTTACCTGTGTCTTTTCCTTTCACTATTTTAACGACTAAAGAGAGCGGTGAAAAAAAATATTATAGCGTAAATGCAGAGTTTTCATTAAACCGTTTAGACTATGGTATTGGTGAAAAATCGGACCCTAGCCTTGAGTGGGTAGATAATAAAATTGTGATAAAGTTACAAATTATCGCACATTAATACTTCAGCTTTAAATAGGTATAAATCATTTTTATTATCAATAAGGGGTTGTTTTCTAAATCATATCCCTTATATATCGTTTTGTTGCTAAAATGCATCGGTAAGTATGGCGCGTACCAATATTGGACTCGACCTCAAATCAAAAATTATTATTTTACCCTCTTATAAAAACAGGGGGAGCGCTTTAAAGTTAAGGCGCTGATTGGAAGTTGGAGAAGATATATGGGGCATAGAGAGCATAAAATTGCTTATTATGTAAATCGTTATGGGTATGTAAATAAACCTTACCAAGCGTTATATTCATTTTTAGCCATATTTATGGTAATGGCATTTATTATTATTTGCCTTGTTTTGGAATATTTTTACTTAACTTCGCCTAGCTTTCCAAGGCAAGGCTGTGAGTCAGTAGGGAAGAGCGCCTACGTTGATGAAGAGGCAGCAAGTGTATGAATTACATCGTCATCATACCAGCTAATATCATCAGGAATTTGTGCATTCTCTAAAACTTGTCTTGGTACTTCTGCAAATGCTGGAGCAGAAATAAGATCAGCCATGGCAAAGGCTCTCCCTTTAACTTCATACTCTGGCATAAGGTAAACATGAGTGCATTTATTTTTAATGAATTTGAGAATTTTGTTTTGGTATTTTTTGAAACTAGAGCAACCACCTAGAGCGACGCAACTTTCCATGCGCAGCCCGTTCTCTGAAGCGTTTACAGCAATGTAGACACCGCCCCAGTCTGGCATATCCCCATAGTCATATGGAACAACACTAAATATATAGTTTTTCTCTTTACCATGCACTGTGATGATTGGCATATCTATAACCCTATTTTTTCCCTGTTCTTTTATGAGTACTTTCATTAAACCATAGATTGCGTGTTTCTGACATGTAAAATAATGCTTAAAATGCAGTAAGTATACCTATGTCAGACAAAGGAAGAGGGACGGCGTTGTAAAAGAGTAGTTTAGATTTCTGCTTGCTCTAGAAGACGATTTTTAATATCTTCAGCAAGTTTGCGGTCTGCATCTTTATCAACGCTTTCTGAGGCAATAACTTCAGCCATGAGAAGTTGCCATTCATCGTCATCGCACTGCGTAAATATGCGCTGATCTAGATAGATTTCCCAGAAAACGGCAATTTCATTACCAATGCGTGGATCAACAATTGTTTGGCGCTGGTAGCCAAGAATAGCTGTATCATGCAGGGAAATAATAACCTGTTTACGTGTATGATAAGAGAGCTGGCCAGTAAAAGTATTGCCAAGGACAGGGCTCAGGCGATCATAAATATCATCTTCTTCAAAAATAACAGCATTAGCGCAGCGCTTATCTACAGGCATAAGATACCCATAGCGTGTAATTAGCTCTGCCGTTGCAGGAGAAAAATCAAAGTCAATCTCATCACCGTCACGGGTGAGAAGAATATTGAATTTCTGAGGTTGCACAGCAAGCCCAGTGATGTATTTCTCATCATCATTATCAAAGTTTTTAATATAATCAGCCATGCCCAAAACAATACGATGTTTATAAAGCTTTGGCAACTATAGTTCAGCGTTTATGTAAGGTGTAAAGCTGAGAGGTGTGTCATTGATGCATAAAAGAAGCTTAATATCACGAGCGCTGTCAATGTTCGCATAATGTA
>JAPKEQ010000083.1 GCA_028821995.1 Alphaproteobacteria bacterium | reverse complement strand
GAGTGGTCAATAGAGCGTAAGCGTGTTCATACATATGAAGAGCTGCATGCCGCGCACGCATAAAATAATACTTAACCTAAAAGGCGCCTTTCTCTATAAAATGCTTTACATGCCCGTGTCACGTGTATTAGAACTTAAGTAAATAATTGAAGGTATACATATGAGCCATCCTATTTTAGGGGTAACCCCGAATAAAACTTGGGCATGCCCTTCATGTCGACAAAAACAAGTTCTTCAGTCAGAAAATCATGACTTAAGATCTGTATATGCAGAAACGTACCCTGAATCTTTTGAGGATAGTAAATTTACCCATGTACGAGCTGAGCTTTTCAGCCAAAGGATTGACTGCATTAATGAAGAGTGCAAGCAAGGCGCATATTATGATGGTGTTATTATGTATATGACAAACTATAGACCTGCCAGTTCAACAAAGCTCCTCGGCCTTTCTGATTTAAGGTGCTTGAATTATCCCATTCAGCTTAAAGCCTTTAAGGCTGATGATATTCCTGCCCACATCATGGAAGACTACAAAGAGTCTAAACTCATTGTGCAAAATAGCCCTAAATCTGCTGCAGTACTTATCCGTAGAGCTATGCATTCAGTAATGATAGACTTTTATGGTGCCAAGGGCGACCACCTCAAAGGTGATATTGACGCCTTAGAAAAAGATGAATCTATACATATTGACAGCACCATTATTGATGTATTTAGAGGCCTTAAAGATAAAGGAAATATTGGTGCACACTTAAAAACAAAAGGTGATGATATCTTAGAAATCAGCTTGGAAGATGCCAGCCTTATGATTGATATGTTTGAACTTATTGTTGAGTACACATACGATCAGCGCTTTGATAAAAAGAAAAGGCTAAATGCTTTTTTGGGCGAGGCTCTCGAAGAAGAAAAGAAATCTGCATAATAAAGGGGCCGCGCGGCCCCTTTATCTATTGTGCTTCATTATACACCCTCAGCGCATCATGCCGTGCCTTACATAGGTTATAAGCATCCGCTGTGTCTATCGCCACTTGCAACAGCTTGCCCATATCAAGCGCAGGGTTTACAGGCTCAAGGGCAGGGCAGGGCTGCACCGCATTAACGGGCATGGGCTGCTGGAGGGGCGCGTGCACTGTTGAGGAGCTGCACGCCGCTAGCAGGCACCACACACTCAGCATAAACAGAGTCTTTACCAAGTTCATTACGTAACCTTTCAGTTTGTTGTTTATGTTGCTGGCGCAAGCCATTTAGCTGCACCTCTAAATCTTCTGCCACACTGTTTGCCCGCTCACTGGCGCGCATATAGGTCACAATCTGCTGCTTATAGGCTTTCTCTTTCTCAGCGGCTGCGCCTTGCTGGTGGATGTACCAGTACCCCCCAGTTAAAAGCAGGGTTACTGCAAGACCCATCATAATGCGCGGCATAAACGGGCGGATAAGCGGCATCAATAAACTAAACATCAATCACCTCAAGCGTAAACGGTGCATCACCAAAAATGTTTTGCAGCTTCTCAATTGCATCACGGCTGTGTAAAACAGCAGGGTTTTGCTTGTACTCACCAGCAACCATACCCACCAGAATGCAGCCTTCTGTGTCGCTGGCCGTGTTGCCTGCATGAATCAAAATGGCGCTTCTATCTTTCACATTTTCAAGACGCCAAACATCTTTGTATTTTTTCCCATGGTGTTTTACGCAGGTGTAAACCCCAGCAGGAATGCACGAAACATTGCGTTTGTTTTCTTTCCATGGGTTTTCAAGCGTGTAAAGCGGCGGATGTTTTGCGTCATGCACTTGCATCATGCCAAGGGTCACATCAGCGCTGCTATGCGCGCGCTGCAGGGTTGCGTGTATCATCCTTCTACCTTTCCTTTAAGCTCTGTTAAAGCAATCTGAACGCCATGGAAGGCACTTGTATTTTTTCCTATCACATCGCGGTTCTTTTCGCTTTCTTCTTTGTAGGCCGTAAGCGCTGTTTCTGTGCGCTTCTCGCAATGCACCATGAAGTACCTAAGTATATAAATGCCGCCTAAAATCATAAGGGTGATAAGTGCGCCAACAGCGCCCCATTCAGCAATGAGCTGTGAAAATGCACCTTCCATGTCTACCTCCCATACCTAAAGTCATACATGGCGCCCCAATCATCATGTTGGGCTTGCTCAGCAAACCAGCGACAGCTCCACTCAAAGAAGCTTTTTTTGTAACCTACATAGAGGCACTTGGTTAGCTGCCACTTAGGGTGCTGCATCTTGGTGCGTAAAGTGCCTTGAAAGATATCACCCGCATAAAGAGCTGGCCAAAGCGTCACGCACCAAAACAGACCGCCCATGAGGTAGCCCAGCAGCATACACATCCACCACTGCAAGGTATGGAACTGCTCATGCGTTTTTACTTTTTTGCTGGCGCTTCTTGTCGTCACCGTGCCAATTGGAGTGGAAAACCCTTTACCCCAAGGCAGGCTCTCTACCTCACGGTTAGGGATAAGAAAATCTAAAATTGAAATGAGAAGCTTCTTCATGGTTTTGGGTGCTCCTTCTTCACGTTCAACCAGTGCTGAATCACACTATCTAGGTCTTCTGGTAGGTTTGTGCCATTCATGCGTAGCGTATTAAAGCCTTTTAAAATCGCGTCCAGTTGCTCTCCAATGCCTTGGTAGGCTTCTTTGCGACTATACTTATAGGCATCAGCTGCAATTTCAGCTTCCGCCAGTGCAACATGCTCTTTGATCTGCGCAGCAGTTGGCTTTTTAACGCCTTCCACATTCCATATTTCAAGCTTGGGGCCTTTGCCATGGTCAACAATGATGTAAGCATCAAGGCTGTTATACACCTCAGGGCTTACGCCTTCGCTCTTTAAGTAACTTTTAATTGCATCATCCATAGGGGTGTTATCTCCTAACTTATTTTAAGGGCTGTAAAGGTTGTATCGCCTGTGTTCTGTCTTAGGTTTACTGTGCTTGCAATGTTTTGCCATACATAGCCTTCAAGGTAATCAGTAGTGCCATTCATCTCCACAATGTACTCAGCACTAAAGGCAGCCTTAATGCCTCCTGCATATTGTGAAATTCCCCAAAGGGACGGCGTGTGCGCAGAGCCATTTTTATAAAGTGATGCATAGGTATAAGCACCATCGCTTGCACTGCTAAATTTCCAATCCATACGCACAAGGTAAAAGCCTACTTCTGTAGGCTGGAAGCGGTGGTTTGTGGTGGTATCAAACCAGTTTTCACTATCGGAAAAATTACCAGTATCGCTATTAAAAAGCACTTTGGTTAATGTGCTTGTGCTCACGCTTTGGCTAGAGCTACGTGCAACAAAGCAAAACTTTAAGCCAGCGCCGCCGCCAAGGGCTGCAATGGCCTCGCTAACACGCTCTGGCGTCATCAGCTTATTTGCTGCTGTGCCGGCTTCTGCTTCGCCTGTGCTGGCAATGGCGCTTGTATTAAGCTCCGCAAAGGTCAGACCGCCATTAGGACGCACCACTTGCCATGCTGTGCCATCGTACATTTTAAGGGCAGTGTTTGTTGTATCGTACCAAAGCATGCCTGCCACAGGGCTTGCGGGTGCTACTGTGCCGCTGTTCAAACTTTTAAGCGCAGCAAGGGCGCTGTTTAAATCAGCTCTAAAGCTGGGGAAAGCTTGGTTATCAATATTAAGACTGTGTTGGCTCATTCATAAATCTCCTGTATATATCCAGAATACGACAGAAGGTTTAATTTCATAAGAGGTGGGGATACATAATGGAATGGGTTGCAATTATTATATCAATGGCAGCAGTAACAATTTCTTATCATGCACATAGAATTTCAAAAGCTAAAATTAACCACGAGCTTTTTGAAAAAAGATGGGAAATATATACGAATATGGGTACTTTTTGTTCTGTTGTATCTCAGGAAGGTGGTTTGCCACGCATAAGTGAGCTTATGCCTGATACTGAAGAGAATAAAAGAAAGCTTAGGGCAAAAAAAAGATTCTTTGAATCAGCTGAAAAAGCTTTTGTTGGTGTGGGGTACCACCGCGTTAGAATATTATTTGGTAATGATATTGTTGAATACGCAGAGGAACTTTCTAGTGCATATGCATGGTTTAGTTCATATGAGCCAGAAGATGAGGGGTACGCAAAAGGCAGAATGTCACATGCCAAAAAGCTCGCTGAGATAAATAAAAACTTACCTGAAATCTTCAAAGATTATTTATACTTTGGTGATACTAATCTTAAATCTGAAATTACTTTCAGTACCCTTTGGCAAACCACATTACATCGCGCGAAATCTGCGTATCAGTACTGTCGTAAACGTCTAAAGAAAAGCCCTGAGCCGTCAGAGAAGAAAGAGTAAAGTAATCGCCGCTCTGTGCGTTCTGAATCGTAACGCCCACATGCGGGCTTGCCAGTTTAAAGGCCTGATCAAACACCACGCTCAGGCCTGTATCAGGAGCGCTCACGGTGTCACTCTGCACAAGGTCTGGCATATCTACGCTTAGGCTTAGAGTGCTCAGGCTCAGGTTTAAATTGCTGCGCTCACTTGTCACCACCACTTTAAACTCAAAAGCACGGGCTGTATAATCGCCTAAAATAAATGGCTGCCACGCTGTCCATGTTGGGGAGGCTTCTGGGTCGTTTGCTGTGGTGCGTACCATAAGCTTCACGTCTATGCCTGTTATATCTTCCCCGTCAAATAGGCCTGCTGCATCATCAAAATTGCCATCAGAGGCATCAAAAGTGCTCGCGCCGTCATATATGGCAGCGTTCAATGTGGCGCGCACTTGGCTGGTGTGCACGGCGCCAAGGTCTAGGGTGTTCTCAAATAGGTATTCGCCAGAGGTTTCAAAGCCTGTGCCCGCTGGGGCATCAAAGTTGCCGGTTATATCGTCAAAATCACCGGTCATATCCTCAAACAGGGTGGAGCCGTTTAGCATCAAAGCGCCATCATCATTTACAATGAGGTTTGTTTTGCTGCCTGCAAAGCTCGTGTGCTCGTCTATGGTTTCTACCACGTTCATGCTTATCAGGCTTACAGCGTTGGTTGTCACCACTGTGGCGCTCACGCTTTCATTGCCTGTACTGTCTATGGCCTTCACCATGTAAGTGCCGTTTAAAAGGGGCAATGTGGCAGTGGCTGCAATACCGGGAAGCGCAGGCGTAATGTCTGTGGCGTTGCTCCAGCTAGGTGCGTCTGTATTTGGCGTATGGCGCACACGGATACGCCCGCCAATACGCACATCAAGGTCAGGTACTTGATTCCAGTTTAAATGCGCTTGGCCGTTAATGACATTGAGGGTGAAGTTTTCAATATCAGCAGGCGGTACAGTCAGGCCAACCACTTCTACGGTGCCCTCAGCAGGCGCGCTTAAAACACCAAGGCCGTTTTGCGTTTCAATGGCCAAAGTGTAAGTACCAGGGGAGAGATCATAAATGGTAAATTTATTTTCTGTTGTGCGTCCTGCAAGGGTAAAGGTCGCATCACCATTATGCTTAATATATACGTTGTATCGAGTTGCAAACACATCTGGGCTTTCTGCCCATGCAACATCTATGCGGGTTTTTACGCCGCTGCCGTTTGTGGTCACATATAGTTCTTCCACGGCTGTAGGTGCGCCTGCAGGTTCTACATGGTGAGGGCTTGGCAGGTTGGTATCTGGTGCACTGTCGCGTACTGTCGCTTCGCCGCTATTCCAGTCGTAAACCGTGCTGGCTTCTTCTTTAAGGGAAAGGTCAACGCCGTACCCATTGCCTTCATTGGCAATCTGCCAGCCCAACACGCGGAACACTTTATTTTCCCAGCCCAGCACATCAATGCTCAGCTGCACCGTGTCATAAATTTTAAGCGTCAGAGCCTTCATGTTGCAGGGCATAGTTACCGTTATGCCTTGGCGCTCTTGCTCAAGGTAAACTTTAGCAATGCGCTGGGCGCGTATTGCATCTGTTGTGTATTTTAATTCCACATCGCGGCTGCTTTTTTCCTCGCTGTCCTCTGTCACATAAAGCGCGTTTGTCACTTCTGGAAAATCCGTTGGCTGGTACAATTGCTCTGGGTCAACGAAGGTACCAATCACGCTGTTAAACGTGTCCTTACGGCTTGGCTTGTCCATCACTTGCAGGTTGCCGCGCAGCCATGTTTCATCAAGGCTAGCTGTGGGCGTATCGTATGCCCCTGCAAACACAGTAAAGCGCCCGCCGCTGTAGCTGATGGCGCCCGCTGAGGCGTTGGCCATATCGCTCAGTACATCAATGGGTTTGTTGGCTGTATCTACAATGCCGTCCAATGTGTAACGCTTTTGTGTTCCAGTACTTAAGTTCACATTTTCATCTGCAATATTAGCTGCGGCAATAAAGGAAGCCTCATCAATTTCATGGTCTCCTGCGCCAAGTCCGTAGGTGGTATTGGTCACATAATCACGCACGCAAAGCGCCCAGTTATTGCTAAAGGCGCTGCTATCTGTGCGGGGGTCATATACCTTTTTACCGCGAATGGTAGCAGATACATTAGGTACGCCATTTTGGTAAGCACCTACCTCATAAAACAGGCGCACATATAGGTAGGCACAGCCGCGTAAACGGTGTTCATTTGTCCACTCAGCAACCTCGCTTACAAGGTCGCCATCTGCCTCCTGATTCGCGCCGCCAAGGTGCTTTTTAATGCGTACTATCATTTTACCGTGGTCTGTTTCAAACTGGCTATTGGTCGCATAGTTATCAG
>JAPKEQ010000082.1 GCA_028821995.1 Alphaproteobacteria bacterium | reverse complement strand
GTTCCAAGAGCTATATCAAGAATTGTTTGATCTTTGATAAAAAGCATATCAAGAGAGATATTCGTATTTTTCATCCACATCATGTAACGGTGCGGCTCATCCCAAATAAAGAGCATTCCCTTGTCATCATCCAGTTGAGTTCGGTACATAAGTCCTTGAGCGCGTTCCTTGCCTTCATCTGCAATTTCAACCTTAAAGGCCCCAATATTTTCCCCTTCAACGCCTTTAATTGTAAGGTCATAGAATATACCATCATGAGCACTGGCCTGCTTTGCCTCACTTGAATTACCGCAGCCAACTAAAGCACATGTTAAAAATAGACTTCCTACTAAATGCTTACTCATAATTTTTATCCTATGTCTTCTTTTGGTTTTGTCGGCGTTTGTGAATAAACTCTCTCAGGTCCCCTCTTGCGCCATCAACAGAACTGCCGTCATCACCCATAATGCCTGAGAAGAAGTCTTTTAAAAGCCCTGGCGTAATAAGAGAAAGCGGGTTCACGCTTACACTTGGATCTTTCAAGCTACCAAGAATTGAAAAATTAGCAACACTTAGCCCTTCCTGAGACCCTGTAAGAATTGTTCCAATAAGAGGGATATTGCTTACAACTTGGTTTAGGCCTTCAGCAGGAATCATTTGTCCTTTGACGGATATCGCCTGCTCTTCTAGGTGAACAGAAGCGACAGCTCTAAGCCCAATAGATGGACCACTCATGCGTACCTGATGAATATCAATAAAGCCATCGTTTATTGCGTAGTTCCCATCAACATCTTCAAACTTAATACCCGATTGAGAACTTAAAAGTTCCTCAAGAGAAAGGAAAGAAATAAGCTTTACCAGTAAAGGCGCCTTTACAATACGGACATTATCCAAGCTTATGTCTCCGCGTCCACGCTTCATATCTGCACTAAAAAAAGCATCCCAAATAAGCGTGCCACCGCGCATATGCTCATAAGCGCCAACAGAACGTAAAAACTGTCCTGCATGGGATGACCTCACCTCAACCTTCTTCTCAAAAGCTTTCTCTGCCTCTGGACTATCCATAAGTTTAATTGTGACTGGTGTGCCCTCTACTTGGGCTGTAATATCAGCAGTATCCCAGAAGCTTCCTTTTTTAGAAGCCGTCCCTCTTGTAAAGTTCCAAGGAACTCCACCTGCAAGGAAAAGATCATCTACGTGCACATCAGCTGAAAAATCTGCTATCTCGCTCAAAGGAGATTCATTTTCCTGTTCATTTTTGATAAACAAGTTTTGAATATCAAGGCTTTGGCCTTTAATTTTTAATTTTTTTCCATCAAAAGAAAATTCACTTAAATCGTTACGATTACCCACCTTAAATGTAGCAGACTCAAAAATTGGTAAGCTTTCAAGCTTGGCTAGATTCTTTGTAACACTTCCCTTAACATCAACAGACTCTCCCGTAAGTTCTAGCTTACGTAAAGAAACAGATTTTCCTTTAGTCAAAATGCCTTCTGCCTTAAGAAAAAGAGGCGACCCTCTCTCTTTTGTCCAGTTGAAAAGCTTTACGTCCATAAAGTTTTTATCAAGCGAGCTCTCTATCCAAATTTTTTGCGGCTCTTCATTTTTTTGCATAACCTTTAATGTAAAAGGAATTTTCTCATGAATGCTTAGAAGGCTTTCTGGAACATCTTTCAAAATCATTTCAGGTGCTTGTAAACCTGAAAGCTCAATATTTTGAAGAGCGTTCTCTCCCTCTTTTTCAAGAGACCACACCAAAGAAACGGGCATATCCTTTAGGAAAGCTTCATCTGCCTTAAAGTAAGAATAACCGTTTTTACCATTAAACATTGCAAGGTCTGCCTTAAGAGTGCCTTCACCTTCTGGAAGCTCCATCTTCAAATGTGTCAGCGTTGTTGAAACATTATAAGTAATATCGTCAGCGCGTTCTTTTTTTGTTGAGAGCTTTAGATTGACTAAAGAAACATGCTCTCCTTCAAGGGGCGGAATTTTACTGTCAGGCACCAAAGCCTTAACATGCCTTACAACCTCTGCTGCTGGGCCTTTGGCTGTTGCTTCAATATAAACAAAAGATTCTTCTGTAGAAAAAAGCTCATCTAATATCACTTTAACTCGATCTGCTTTTTGCTGGCCCACATTTCCGTTTTTAGACGTTACGCGTATTTCGTTTTGCCCTAAAAGAAATCGACCTGCTAAATTTTGCGCCGGCGGCAGGCTTTTAATATCAGATACTTTCAGGTTTTCATAATCCAACTGAATTTCCAAACCACAATCAGTTCCGCAAAACGGCATTGGTGCAGCAGGTTTAAATGTAAGCAAAAAATCTTTTACTTTTGCATCAAGGTTAAGGTGCTCATTAATCCATTTAACGGCGTTAGCAGAAACTGTATTAGGAATATATTCTAATACTTTAGCAAGGTTTGTATCTGAAACTCTTAACTCAATATCAAGCTGGGGCTCATTGGATAAAAACTTGCTCACTTCACCAGAGGCTGTAAAAACAGTACCGTCAAGGTCTACGGCTTTAAGATGACTTAAAGATAAACGCCCAAAACGATTAACTGAAATTTCACCGTCTAAATCAACAGAAGAAAACTCTAAAGGATCTGAAAATACTCTTGGGATTTTTACTGCTGTCTCTGGCGCTTGCAAGCTCACCTTTAGCCCATCAAAGAGCGTAATATCATTCCACTCTGTTTCAATTTGCCCTGAAACGCGGCTTTTTACCATATCTGTTAAATGCTGAGGCACATAAGCTTTAACCACAGCACCAGAAAGTTCAGAGAATTCAGATTTGACATGTAGGTTTTTATCACCCCAATCATGTCTCAAGCTTAAAGAAAGCGGTACCTGCTCTGTAACGCCAGATCGCTTTACAATCCCTGTAAGCTTGGCTGAAATATTCTGAAAATCACTATCAAGAAAAATAGCCACATCACTAAAGGCCCAAGATACATTTTTTCTAGCATCTTTAAGCTGAAGCTGTGCGTTTTCAACTTCAAATTTTTGCCAGCCAGAAAGAGAAACATGCTTATGCATATCTTCAAGTACAGCAACAATTGGCACATTTACTTGAATATCCTCTTGCCCGCTACCTAGCGCAAAAGCATAGTCCTCCCCAACACGAAGCTCTGACTCTGTCAGCTCTGCCGCAACCTTTAAACCTGAAGCCATCACTTCACGCGGTACAAATTTAGCGCGAAGCAAGTTACTATTTGAAAAGCGGAAGGTTGCTTTTTCAAGGTTTAAAATACTATGTTGGCTGTCTTTATTTACCACGCGGACATCTCGGCCAGAAATGACCAAACGACCGTCATAGCTCATCACAAGGTCATCCATTTCAACGGCGTATTTATAAAATACAAGCTGTTTCTCCACATACGGCAAAAGATGTGAAAGAGAGATGGGCGCCATATTTAACCGAATAACCACTATACCCGCTAAAGCAAGAAAAATTCCAAGCAAGCACAGGAAAGTAATAATTGTGTATTTGGAGAGTTTTTTAATCACTTAGCACTGCCGCCTTTTGATGCGTTTTGCGAAAGCATTTCTTGAATGAAAGGATCAAGATCTCCATCAAGAACAGCGTCAGTATTACCTGTTTCGTGAGACGTTCTTAAATCTTTCACCATTTTATAAGGATGTAGTACGTAAGAACGAATCTGACTTCCCCAGCCGTTATCCGTTTTAGAAGCTTCCATCGCGTCTCTTTCAGCTTCACGTTTTTTCATTTCAGCCTCAAAAAGCCGCGCTTTAAGCATTTTCATAGCAGCATCTTTGTTTTGGTGCTGAGAGCGTTGGTTTTGGCACTGCACCACAATACCTGTTGGCACGTGAGTAATACGAATCGCGCTATCTGTCGTATTAACGTGCTGGCCGCCTGCCCCACTTGCACGAAAGGTATCAACGCGTAAATCTTTTTCTTCAATGGTAATATCAATAGAGTCATCCACTTCTGGGTAAGAAAATACACTTGCAAAAGAAGTATGGCGGCGCTGGTTTGAATCAAAAGGAGAAATGCGAACCAAGCGATGTACGCCTGATTCATTTTTAGAGTACCCATAAGCAAACATGCCCGAAATTTTAATTGTTGCAGATTTAATACCTGCCTCATCTCCGCGTGACTCATCAACAATGTCGGCGCTATAACCACGACGCTCTGCCCATCTAAGGTACATACGCAGTAGCATATTGGCCCAGTCTTGAGACTCGGTGCCCCCTGCTCCCGCATGAATTTCAACAAATGCATTGTTGCTATCAGCCTCACCAGAAAGCAGACGCTCAATTTTCATTTCAGAAACTTTTTTCTCAATCTTTTCAAGTTCGCGCAGTGCTTCGGCTGTAGTATCCTCATCCCCTTCAGCTTCCGCAAGCTCAAACAGTACGTCTACGTCACTTACACGCGTTTCAAGAGAGGTCATGCTCCCTAATATAGACTCAAGATAAGATTTTTTTTGGAGAACGCTCTTCGCTTGCTCCTGATTAGACCAGAGGTCAGGGTCAGCCGCTTTTACTTCAAGCTCTTCAAGGTCACGCTTTAGCTGACCGAGGTCAAAGATACCCCCTCAGCAGATCTACTTCTTTCTGTAGAACCACTAATTTTTCTTTATGATCAAATGACATATCTCTCATATCCCCTTAATAAATGCCTAAATCTTCAAAATCTTCATTTGGCTCTGAAGTTTCACCAAATGTATTTGGAATAGTTTTTAGCTCTGGCTCTGTTCCTGGCACAAACGCCTCAATAAGCGTGCGCTTACTTAAAGGTGTTGGACGCTCGCCTGTATCAGCGTCAATACGCACAAAGGAAATTCCGTTAGGAACAACCATTTCGCGTCTTTCAACATGGGTAAGTGCCTGCCCCATAAAGTCCACCCAAATTGGCAATGCCGCGCGTGAACCGCCTTCTGCATGTCCAAGGCTTACAGGGTTATCAAAGCCAATCCAAACACCCACGGTAAGCTCTGGCGAGAAGCCCATAAACCACGCATCAATGTAATCGTTTGTTGTGCCTGTTTTACCGCCAATAAAACCAGGTAGTTTACTTGCCCGGCGCGCTGTTCCGCGCTCAACAACGCCGCGCAACATATTTGCCGTTTGGTAAGCCACTGTTTCTGGCATAATTTGTTTATCTTCATAGAAAGGTTCTGGAATGTTTAACACATCGCTGCAACTACGGCATAAAGAATCATGGCTCTGCAATGTTTGCCCAAGGCCAGACATCACACGCTCAACCATATAAGGCTGTACAACTTTCCCGCCATTTACAAAACTGGCATAAGCAGATGTGAGGCTTATAAGTGTTACATTTCCTGAACCAAGAGCCGTTGAAAGGTCAGGCTGAAACTCACCATCCAGGCCAAAGCTTTTAGCATAGCGAATAATACGACGAATACCCAGATCCTGCGCAAGGCGAATTGTCATAAGGTTACGAGATTTTTCAAGTCCGACGCGCAGAGGCGTATCTCCATAAAAATGCTTATTATAGTTTTGTGGTTTCCAAGCTTTACCAAACTCTCCCTCACGTACAACAACAGGGGCATCTAGCACTGTTGTGGCCGGTGTATAACCCTCCATTAGCGCATAACTATAAACGAAAGGCTTAAAAGATGACCCAACCTGACGCTTTCCTTGCAGAGCGCGGTTAAAGCCTTTTGTATCCCCAAACCCGCCAACAAGCGCACGCACAGCACCAGAAAGCGGATCAATCGCTACAAGAGCCACTTGCACTTTAGGCATAAAGCTAAGCGCATACGTTCCTTCTGGGCCATTAGCTTTTACGGCAATTAAATCACCTACGGCCATAATCTCAATCAAACTCTGAGGCTTCGGCCCAAGCTTAGGCTTTTCTAACAGTTTGCCATCTTTATTATGAGTAATAACTTCTTTTGCCCAACCCAAATCCTTAAATGGTAAAAAACCAATATCACCATCACCAAGGTATAGCTCTGCAACTGTATCAGAAACAGATGTTACAACGGCAAACGTACCAAACGCCTGATAGTCTTTGTAACGTTCTTCATATTTCATAATCAACATATCAGCAGCCTCAGCCTCAAACTCTTCCATTTGCTGGTAAGGGCCGCCGTAACCGTGGCGTTTGTGGTAATCCACTGCGCCGCGCACGGCTGCATCTTCTGCTGCCTTTTGCAAAACAGGGTCAAGCGTTGTAAACACACTGTAGCCCTTTTCATAAAGCGCTTCCGAGCCGAAATCATCTTCAATTTGACGCCTTACCGCCTCACGGTAAAACCCGCCAACTGGAAAATTTGAACCAGAGCGAGAGGCCAGCTCTAGGTCTTTATTTTTGTATGTTTCATACTCTTCCTGCGAAATCACATTTTCATCAAGCATACGCATAAGTACAATATTACGGCGAGACATTGCGCGTTCGTAGCGCCTGTAAGGATTATAACTTGATGGCGCTTTAGGAAGGCCTGCAAGCATCGCACGCTCATCAATAGCCAGTTCATCAAGGCGCTTTCCAAAATACCCTTTAGCTGCTGCTGCAACCCCATAAGTTCCGTTCCCTAGGTAAATTTGGTTAAGGTAAAGCTCTAAGATTTGGTTCTTTGTAAAATGGCTTTCAATACGACGCGCCAAAATGAGCTCTTTAACTTTACGTGTGTATGTTCGCTCACTACTCAATAAAAAGGTTTTTGCAACTTGCTGGGTAATCGTACTCGCACCTTGCAGCCTGTTTGTCATAATATTAAC
>JAPKEQ010000011.1 GCA_028821995.1 Alphaproteobacteria bacterium | reverse complement strand
GTGTTGACTTAAAAACATTGAGATAAACTGAAGTGCATATAAATACAATACCTGATAGGGCTACGATGGTATGACTAAGGCTTTTCATAGTTAGGCTTGAAATAAATGAATATCCAAGAAAGCCTAGGAAGATTGCATAATACAAAAACACCAATGGAAAGAATAGTAGCCAGAGAGCACCTTGTAAGCTAACCATGCCTCCAGATACTTCTAAATAATAGATGTAAATATAAAGGATAGGTGGGGCTAATGAGAGCCATAGATGGAAAGTATCTTTGTGTTTCATTGTATTATGCTTTTTATTTTTTTTCGTGCTACGTCCGTGCTACGCCAGATATAAAAATAAATATACACGGATAGCTTTTAAAGTACAGATAAATCCTTTGCCTGTAATAGTTTGTAGGTCTACGTAGCTTTTTAGTAATACACGTAAAAATAAGTGAATTTAAATTTGTAATCAGTAGGTCGCGAGTTCAAATCTTGCAACCGGCACCACGTTGAAACCCCCTCGGAACAAGGGGGTTTCAATCTTTCTGGAGGTATGGTTTCAGCATGATTTCATAAATCCTTCTTTTTATGACTAAAAACCTTGGCTTCCCCCTTGTAATTCATCATAAACTTTCCCACATGAAGTATGTTTTAGGGCTCTTGCCCTTTATCTTTAACGTTCATTTGCGCAGATTTCTGCGTATTCATTAGGGGAGGGCAATATGCTCTTTTTCTGGAGAAAGAAGCGTTTTAAAAAGCGCTACCCTGAACCCAGTGACTACCGCAAAAACTTCATTATGTGTATTGTGAAGCTCGTTATAGCTTTTGCAGTGCATGCTTTGCTATTTGCGATTCTGGAGCATGCTCCTGAAACAGTCATTCAGCAAACCGCGGCAGAAACATTCAAAGGCGTAGCCTATGTATGGTATCAGCTGAAGTTTCAACTTTATCAGGCATGGCATATCATTGTGAGCCCTGATACAAATTGGAGTGATGCTGTTTGGGTAACATGGGCAACATTCACCACTGTAGGCTATGGAGATATCAGTGCCTCAACGGGTGCTGGTCGCTTTGTAACTATGTTTATCGGTGCCTATGGCATCGCTCAATTCGGTATTTTTATCGGAAGCTTGCAAAGCTTTCGTGAAGCCGTTAGTGATCTCAAGAAAATTTTCCGCTGGAGGTGGAAAGACATGAAAAAACACATCCTTGTCGTTGGGCTCCCTAAGCAGGGAACCGAAACGTTTATTGCTAACTTCTTGGAACAGCTTCAGGGCTATCCTGAGTTGTCTCAGGGGCATGAAATACTGTTTATGGCAGAAAATATTCCAGACAATCTGGACTCAATTTCGCACCGTTTCCCAGGTTTGAGCGTTGCAGGCTACCGCGGTAGCGGATCCAATGAAGATGACTTGGGGCACTGCAATCTGTTGCAGGCTCATGCTGTCTTTGTGATTTGCAAAGATCCTTCTACGCGTGAGTCAGATGATTTGACCTCATCTGCGGTTGACCGGATCTGCAAGAAAATGGGCTTTGAAGGGCTTGTTATTGCGGAGGCATCCTTTGACCGGGAAATGGAGTTTATCCGTGCTTCTGGTAACCGGAAAACTTCGGTTGTGCGGGTCAGTCACTATAATCCGGGGCTTTTGATTGCAGAAGCTTTGGCTCCTGGTGTTTCCAAGCTTAACCGTGATGCTTATCAAGCTGGCGGCATGGACACCAATGATTACCCGATCACCATCAATGATGCTGATTGGGTAAAGGTGGGTTGCAATGCTCTTGGCGCGGGCTGGGATTTTCGCGGTTATGCTAATGCAAACGGCGACGTGCTCCATCGTTTGGATGCGCAAAATCTCCACGGGGATCGCGTTGTTGATTGCACACGCGTGTTCATCTCTGCGCCGCACAATAAGCAACCTTCAGAAGCTGAAGTTCGCAAAGTGCTACTTGCTGGCGTAAATGCCTAAATCGAAAACAAAAGAGGCTCCCTAGCGGGGGCCTCTTTTACGTGATAATTCATTATATGGGCGATATTTCACTTTTCTTATCCCACAAAAAACGCCCCCCGTTAAGGGGGCGTTCTTTTATCGTTTAAATCGCTATTAGCGAGGGTCGTAGCTGACCATGTTCTGAATTTCAGGTACAGCGGCTTCCACTGCATCGGCAATGGCGTTTTGCTGATCCTGAGTCAGGCTGCTGAACCAATCGTTGCGAACAACGACGCTGGCCCAAGTGTACATGGTGTCCACGGTATTGGAGAATGTGCCAGTGTACAGAATATCCTTCGGATATTCGCCATTGGCGATTTCACCGAATTCATACTGACCATCATCATTCAGATCCCAGTCATAGACATCAACAACTTTGCCGTCCACAGCACGTGCCATGGCCTCAACAGAAGCGCTGCCTTTACCAGAAACCATCATGGTACAGGCCGAAGAACCTGAAGCAACATGATTGGCCGCGGCATCTTTGTTTGGCATAGGTGCCACATTGATACCAGAGCTGCGGCTATTTTTGTCAGAATAGCCACGGTCCATTTGGCCAAAGTTCTGCCACATCACTTGTGCGCCACTGTTACGGATAATTGCAACAGTTTCGCCGCTGTTCCGCAGATCCGTCACTTCATCAATGCCAGAGGCATCGCTGCAGATCAGGTGTGCATATTCCGGGTAAATTGCGCCGGAAAGCACAGTGGTTGCACCAACAGTATCCAGCACTTGGCTGTCTTCCTGAGTGAAGGCCATATCACAGCTTGCATTCAGCAAATTGGACATAATTTCAGGTGCACCTGCGGTGTTCACGATCACTGGGTCAATATTTGACGGGAAGTACTGGGCAATTGTGCCAGCAGCTTTGTCGTAGTTATTGCCAGCACCGCCAACACAAAAGCGAACAGTCAGCTGAGTGGGAAGGGGGTCAGCATAGCTGTTGATGGTATAGTTGCCATCAGCCGGTGCTTCTCCTTCTTCGTCAAACGCCATACCGCCACTGTTACGAACATGAGCCAGCTCTTCAGCTGTAGGCTCATTGGCCGCGTAGTTGGTGGTTTGACCACTGGTATTGGCATGTTGCTGAAGACGGTTGCGATCAGCAATGTTGTCCATCATCCAGTAAAGTTGAAGACCTGTCAGGAAGCTCATGCCGCCATTACAGCTGTACAGACCCCCAACGTAGGTCATGCATGCGCCGCCGCCATAGTACATCGGGCTACCGAATCCACCAATCATGGCGGGGCGGTGGCCGTAATACACGGACGGTGAATAGAAGCTGTCGTAGTCATTCCAACCACGAGAGTTCCGGTCACGCAGGTTGACGTTACGGGTAGACAACGGCGTACGCGAAGCCAGTGTGCTGCGCCGCTGGGACACAAAACGCTGGTTTGTTGCTGCCGTTGTGGTGCGGGTATTGGCCGCAGTTGTTGTCCGGCGAACCGGAGTTGCCGTCCCGCGTGTATTGCCTGAATTTGTCAGGTTGCGGCGTGTGGTGGTTGCAGCCGCACGGCGGTCACGTTGGAATGCCGAAACCTGCTGGTTGCGTGCCACTGTGGCTTGCTGCCGACCTGAATCGTTGGTTGGCCGTGCAACAGTACTACGCGGCAGAGTGGTGCGAGGAACCGTTGCCCGCGGCGTTGTTGCCCGCGGCGTTGTTGCCCGCGGCGTTGTTGTCCGCGGCGTTGTTGTCCGCGGCGTTGTTGTCCGCGGCGTTGTTGCCCGCGGCGTTGTTGTCCGCGGTGTTGTTGTCCGCGGTGTTGTTGTCCGCGGTGTTGTTGTCCGCGGTGTTGTTGCCCGCGGTGTTGTTGCCCGCGGTGTCGTCGAACGCGGCGTCGTTGAACGCGGTTTGCTTGAACGCGGTTTGCTTGAGCGCGGTTTGCTTGAGCGCGATTTTGCTTCAACGACATAGTCGTCAGCGTTGAAACCGCTCATATCAGCTGTGGTGTTTTCAAGAACTGCGTTCATGGGTGCCATGGGCAAAATTGCAGCAGCGCTTGCGGGGAGGGCTGTGACGGCAAAAGCAGCCACAACAAGGGAGGTGAAAGTAAATTTCATGAAAAATTCCTTTTTACATGAGAGAGGGTGAAGGAGTGCCTTCCCTTGTTAGTAAAGGGAAGGCGGCAGGCATTAGCCATGCATGACTTGGCCAGCAATGGCCGGTGGGTTTTGGTGAAGATCTTCGCGCAGGCCGAAGACGGTAGGCTCTTGGCCCAACCAAAGAATAATGGCCTCGAGCATTTCCAGCTCTTGGTCGTTGACTTCGGCGTCTTCATCTTTGATGGTCATTGCCAGTTTGAAGACACCGCGTGCCTTCTGTTCCAGCTCATCAAACGCTTCATCAGCAAGCTCCTCACGGATCTGGCCATTCGCATCATAGAGCGGGTCCATCAGCTTGCTGATATTCTCAGCGAGCACATGAAGCATGCCAAGTTCGGCTTGTTCAACAGCCAGCTGAAGAGCTTCGAGGCGCTTGGATTCTGAAATGTTTTTCAGGATCGGGTGCGCCCCCATGAAGCGGGCGACTTTATCCACTTCGGCTTGGGCGATGTTGCCATCAGCCTGAGCCATCAGCACACCAGCAGCGACAAACGCATTCAGGAAGTCGTCTTTGCTGAATTTGCCGTTCTTGGCCAGCGATGCCATCGCCTCTTCAGATTTTTCCGAAGCGTAGTCCAGTGCATCAGATGCACCAGTGCGCGCCGCGTCCCAAGTTTTGGCCGCGCCGTCTTTGACTTTATTCCAAAATGCCATGTTAAGGCTCCTTATAGAGGAAAAGGGCGAAAGTGCCCGTGGGTGGGGAAAATTCCCCAAAGTTAAGATAAGATATTTAAATCACTCCTTTATATAAGAAATGGGTGTATACAAGTCAAGGGGAGAGGTCATTTTTTAGAAAAAATATGTGTCTTTTTAAAATTCTGCTAAACTGAGGCTTATAAAAATAATAAAAGTGCTTTAAATATGCTGCAAATGAAACGTTTAATTTTAGCCAGTCTTTGCCTTCTGGGCGCATGGGATGCTCATGCGCGTGTTTTGATTCCAAGAGAGCACAGCCACTTGGTTGAAGCCATTACAAATTCTGGCCGTTTTTATATCTCTGTTTATCAAAAATCACCTCTTGTGGCGGCTAACTTTTTACGCAACGTAGAAAATGGCTATTACAACGGCCTGCAAATTCACCATATGGTGCCAGGTTTTGTACTGCAATTTGGAGATCGCCGTACAATAGGGCAAAATAATGCGGAGTACCCTCTTCATGTGACGGAGGGGTCTTATCGTAGTATTCAGCATTTAGACCTTGGTATGGCAAACCTAGAAAATGGCTTACCAAGTGATAAGCAAGTGGTGCTTTTTCTGAGAGATTCTGATGAACACCGTGGAGAATACTCAATATTTGCACGTGTTATTAAGGGCGGGCATGTGATTGGCCGCCTAACTAAAGGTGACCGTATTCGTCAGATGCGTATTGTCCGGTATGCAGCAAAATAAATTATGAGCATACCTACACCTAAAAAAGAAATTATTGCACCAATGACAGGGGTAAAATTTATCCTCTGTGCCTTGGTCATTCTCTCTAACATGATGCTTTACGGTGATGTGGGCCCTGTGTTTGTAGGTTATTTGAATAACATCAAACTCGCGCCATTTATTACAGTAACTTTTCGTGTTGATATCTTCTTTATGATAACAGGTTTCTTGCTTATGCACTTATATGCGGAGCGTTTTTCTGATGGTGTTTCTTTTAAGAAAATAAAAGATTTTCTCACCATTAGGCTTGCAAGAGTTTACCCGCTTTATAGCATGGTACTTCTGCTTATTTTACTTCTTCACTTTATGGGTGTTTGGCAAGTTGTAAACCCTATAGGAGGAGGCGGAAGCCCTGACCGTGTGACGATGCCATGGGCATGGCTTTATAATTTTACTCTTACAACATCTTGGGGGCTTGCAGAAGGTAAAACTGCATGGAATGGACCAGCTTGGTCTATTAGCGCAGAATTTTTTAATTACCTTATGTTTCCTTTTTACTTGTTCTTCATTGCCCGTTTAAGAAACACGTTTATGCAATTGTTATCTATTGCTTTTATATGCGTTTTGTATGGGGTTGTTCAGCACTTTTATATTAAGGATTACATGATAGATTATGGCTATGGAGCACTTGCACGCGCCAATTTTGGCCTGCTTTCTGGCGCGTTTGTTTATGGCCTATATAAGTACTTTAAACATACAAAAGGCTTAAAATGGGATGCGATGTTTATCGCTATTCTTACAGTGCTGGCTTGCATGATGTCTCTTGATGCTTACAACATTTATGATGTCCCTAAAATGGCGTATATGGGATGCCTAATTTTTACAGTATTATGCCTGTCTCTTATGTCGGGTCCTGTTCATAATTTCTTTGCGCACCCTGTTATGATGCATCTGGGTAAACTCTCCTTTGCCATGTATCTGCTGCATCAACCTGTTGGCCGCGTGTTTGTATATTTATTTAAGGATATTTATAACATGGTTCCGCATGATAATTATGAAGTCATTACAGTGCACTTTTTGCTTATTTTTGCTTCTATTATGGCGCTTTCTCATGTGGCCTACGCATGGGTAGAAACACCGCTTAGGTATAAGCTTCGCCGTAAGCTTGGCGTTAAAAAAGTCCAGGTGAAGATATAAACAAAAACACCCCCCAAAAGGGGGATGTTTTTAAATTTTTCGCTTTTAATTGTCATCCACGGGGTGGCTGTCAACAAAATCTGCCATGGCGCCAATGGGATCTGCTTCAATCTCATCATCTGACCATGGACGCATGCCGTTATCTGCATCCGTTGGCGGCCCGTATGGATCCTCATAACGGGATTCAGCCGCCAGATCGACAGGGTCGCCGCTGTGAAGGTGCGGCTCGGCAGGGCTTGTCGCAGGGCACCCATACCACGGATCATTGGGATCAGTGATAATGGGTGTGCTTCCATCCTCCCAGTAGTGAGAGGTGTCTTGTTCCGCATCAAGTGCTGCGTAATCATTCGCAAGCTCAATTTCAACGGCAGACGGCATGTGCATGTCAGGGCAGCAGTCCCACCATGCGTAGTTGAAGAAGCTGCTTTGCGACCGGCGAGATAGAGGGTTCAGTTCCTGAGGATCGTGGTTGGTATCGTCAACCAAATCCTTAGCCACAAGAGCATCGCACTGATACGGTAGGCTTGCCTCGGGAGACAAAATCCAGATATCAATGGCATCGCTTTCTTCAAACGATGTTTGTGTGATGGTGATGCGCGTCATCATCCCTGTGAAGCCGGGGTAGGTGGGTTCGCCGTTACGTGTGGAGTACCCTGTAACCTCTTGCGAGTATTTGAGTACTTCACAAACATGGAACTCTCCCATAGTTTTGGGCGCCACGACTTGCATGATTTGGGCCTTGCGGTCCCCATGCAGAAATGTTGCGACGATATCGTCCTCGCCATCACGCTTGAAGGTGATGCTCCGGCCGATGGTGTCCACGGTAATACCCGTGATCACTTTTTCTTCCAAAGCGTTCACCAGCGTGCGGTGAGGGGTGTTTTCAAACAACTCCTCTGCAGAAGTTGCCACTTGGCCGTTGATGGACACGGTGCCTTTGCCTTTGGGGCGATTGGTGAACGCGTCGTCGCCAGTGATAGCTGCAGCCAGTTGGTTTCCAAAGTCCGACATAAAATCCTCCATTAAGGGTAGATCGGTTTCATAAAAAGGTACGCAGAATTGCGTTTTATGAATATATTATGGGGGCATTTTGTTGAATTTCAAGAGACCTAACCAGTAAAAAAAAGCCCCCTTTCGGGGACTTTTTAAATTTTTCGTTTTTTTTAGCCGACGCGCCATTCAGGTTTCAGCCAAAGGGCGTCGGGGTTGTGTTGGGTTTCTGGCTTTCCCTCTTCCTGCAGAGGCGGGAAGAAGGTCTTTCCTCCAGGGGCTGGCTCGCCGCCGTATAGATGCTCTGCAAGAATATCGCCAAGGCTCATGCCTTCGCCAATTTCAGGCTGATTGTCATCTTCTTCCAAAGACGCCGCAAAAGCTTCATCTTTGTCCAGAAGCCCTTGAGCGTCCAGTGTCTCGCTGCCGATTTTGGTTGGCATTTTCACGCACATGTAGCGAACGGGGGCGCATGTGGTCAGCAGGTCTTCTTCGTCAGCGCGAAAAGCGCGGACAAGTTCAACCTCAGCGTCACGGTCACGTGCATAGAGCACGATTTCCACGGGCAAGAGACCGTTAATAGCGTCAGGCCCCCAAATGTTGAAGGTAACCAGTTTTCCGCCAAGGTGCAGCAGATCTTGCTTTGTGTTCAGTATGCTGTCCACTTCAAACCAGTTAAAGGGGCTAGCATGTTGGAGCTCTTTGGCTGTTTTTTCAAAGTCATATTCCCATTGGGGAACGCCGCCGTTGCGCACTTCAATAATCACCGCGTTTTGCGGTTCAAAAACGCAGAAGAGTTCTTCATTTTTGTCATCGGCAGTTTGCACAAGCGCAATAGCACTGCCGTTTTTTGCCACACGTACCTCTTGGAAGTAGTGCCCCCACATCGCATTGTGGATGGATGTGCGGTTTGTGGTGATGTTGTTATCAGACATGTCAGTCTCCAAAAATTAGGCCGAACGGAACACGTTCTTATTGGCCGCAGGGTGTACAGGGTAGAACAGGCAAAACAGTTTCGTGCCGTTTGCCATAACGGTCTGTGCGCTCAGCACGGCAACACTGCCGCGCTTGTGCGCATAAATGGTGGCAAGGCGCATCAGTCTGTTGCGCTCTGCTCCTGTGAGAGGGTTTGTCATTAGGCCGCCATGTCGTCATTTGCGGGGGTGTAAACTTCCTGAGTGATCAGAAAACCGCTGCCAAGTGCAATAATGTTATCGCCATAGCGCATAAAGCTGCCCAGTTTGAGCGGCTCGTACTGGGGGATGATTGCATCCGGCCCAAGTGCCAAGTGGCTGGCTGCACCGTTAAGTGCAGTGGTGTTCAGAAAATTACGCATGGTAAGTTCTCCTCAAGAAAGGGACAGAAGTTAGGTTATGTATAAATTATGGGGTGAATTTTATGAAATTCAAGGCGTGTTTATACAAAAAAGCCCCCGAGAGGGGCTTTTTATTTATCGCTTAAAAGTTCTTCAATCATCAGCTTTAGAGCATTTTGCTTTTGCTCTTTGGTGCTCAGCAGTTTTTGAATAACATCTTCTGGTACCTCAGGAGGTAAAAGCTCTGGCACATATTCAATATGTGGGCCGCAGAGGAGGGCTTGCCCTTTTCCTGCATCGCACATGATGATGGCTGCTTTGCCATTCTTTTCAGGGTATGTGGCAATCACCTTTGTGTTGTCATGCTTGTCTGCATCTTTAAAGTAACAACCACCATTAAAGTATGAAAAATGCGAATTGTACTGCTTATCAGTAAAGCTCAGGCGCACTGCATGGCTTTTTTTGAGTTCATGGTATTTAAAGCCGGCAAAGGCAGGGCCAATAGCAGTGCCGGGGAAAAAACCAAGTTCGCGCTTCGTTATGCGTTCAAGGTCAGGGTCGCCTTTGGCAAATTCCACAAAGGCAGAGCCAAAGTAAGCACCGGCGCAAAAGCCAATATAACGACCGCCTTTATTCACATAGTCCCTAATTTGCGCGCAGCCATCTTCTGTAAGTTTTTCGTGCATAGGGGTTGTGGCGCCGCCAGGCATCACAAAGATGTCTATGTCCTCGTGCCAAGCGCCTTCTATAACTTCAGGTGCTTTGAGTCGCTTGTAAGTGACACCTGTGCCCAGCGTTTGCATCAGGCCGTAAAGCGCGCTGTTGTAGGTGTGAGATGTCACGCCCACGTCGCCGTATATTCCAACGGTGAGGGAGGTGTCTAAGAAGTGTTTGAATGTCTCGATAGGGAGAATTTCTGTTTCAGATGTTGACATACTTTAAGTGCCTATCTTGTTAAAACGTATATGCCGTAAGGCAGGTTATGTGTGGGGGAATAGTAGGTGAAGTAAGCAGGCCGCGCAAGCGTATCCTGCACGAGTGTGAGCATCTCGGTGCATCATAATCACATGTTATCTCCATTGCATCAACCTAACCTTCATGGTATACCACCCTCATGACTGAATTTAAGTACGAACTTATGAATAAAGATGGCCGCGCAAGGCGTGGTCGCATTCATACGGCCCACGGAACAATTGAAACTCCAGCCTTTATGCCTGTGGGTACAGCGGGTAGCGTAAAAGCCATGCGCCCAGAAGATGTAAAAGAGCTTGGCTCGGACATGATTTTGGCGAACACGTATCACATGTGGCTGCGTCCTGGGCCTGACACCGTACAAAAGCTTGGCGGACTTCATAAGTTTATGAACTGGCCGGGGCCTATCCTTACGGATTCAGGCGGTTTTCAGGTCTATAGCCTCAATGAAATCCGTAAAATGACGGAAGAAGGCGTAAAGTTCAAATCTCATATCGATGGGAAAGAAATGTTTTTAACGCCAGAGCTTGCAACTGAGATTCAGTACAAGCTGGATAGTACCATTAGCATGGTACTAGACGAGTGCGGCCACATGGGCATGAGCTATAGCGAAGCCAAAGCCAGCCTTGAGCTCACAACCCGCTGGGCCAAGCGCAGCCGCGATGCATTTGTAAAGCGTGAAGGCTACGGACAGTTTGGGATTATTCAAGGGGCGCACTATAAAGATTTACGTCAGGCGAGCGTAGAGCAGCTTAACGAAATTGACTTTGAGGGCTACGCCTTTGGCGGTTGGCTGTTTGATGAAACGGGCAGCAAAGATACTTACGACGAAATGGTCAACCATACGGTAGACTTTATGCAAGAGAACAAGCCCCGTTACATGATGGGTGTTGGTTACCCAAGCGATATTATTCGTAGCGTACAAATGGGTATTGATATGTTCGATTGCGTGCTGCCAACCCGTAACGCTCGTAACGGACAAGCCTTTACAAGTGAAGGCGTTGTTAAAGTAAAGCATGAAAAGTACGAGCAAGATGACAGCCCGCTTGATGAAAAATGTGATTGCTACACATGTAAAAATTACTCTAAAGCGTACCTGCGCCACATGATGCGCGCTAAAGAGCCTTTCTTTAATACGCTGATGACATGGCACAACATTGCGTTTTACCAAAACTTGATGAAGACTTTGCGTAAAGCTATTGAAGATGGCAATCTTGATGAAGTGGCGACGGAGCTGCTGAAAAAAGTAAAGTAGCGTACAGCATAAAAAAAGCCCCCGTACTGGGGGCTTTTTCGATTGAAGTGTTATTCACCCAATGGGTCGAGGATCACAAATTCTCTTTTGCTCATAAGGCATGATTTTAGACCTAGAAAAACAGGAAGCTTTTTGTTTTTTGCTGTTTTTGTGAGGAAGGTGAGCGCTTCTAGCAAGGCTTCAGGATGCTTATGGTCCTCTACGGCCATACTCATTTCACTAGCATGTGCCAGAACGACAGGAATTGTCAAAGCCATGAACTGTTGTTTCATCTCATCTGTATAAGTGAGAACAGAAAATGCCTCCATGATGCAAATGGTTTTGCCGGTGTTGAGGCGGGCGTAACCATGAACCTTCGGCACATAGGGGTTGTCCTGATTTTTCAGAACAAACCCTTCCATCCAAGCAATGAAGCCGGCATCATTGCGGTTGCGTATTGTGGTGCGCAGCGTAAGGCCTTCCATGCTGTTGATGTGATGAAGCTGCTGGAAAGGGTGGTGCCCTAAGCTGCAAAACTCTCCTTTATAACGGTTAAAAAAAACGCCTTCAGAAAAGCCCATATAAGTGGCGAAAATTTCTTTCTCTTTGGGCGTTTTGAAGCCATGCATAAAGCAGGCCTTTTCACGCAGTGCAAAGAAAGGGAACGTGAGGATACGAATCATAAGATATGACCTCTAATAAAAGGAACGAAAGAGAAAGGGCATATGCCCTTTTATGGTCAGGGTATAGGGAGGGTGGGGATGAATATCAAGCCCTTCATATTAAGTACGAAAAAATTGAACTTTGCGTTTTATGAAACCTGTGTTAGCTTCCCTCAAAATCCACACAAACAAATAGGGCATTTTCTTAAATGAAATACGCAAAATTAGGTTCATCTGATCTGCAGGTGAGTCGTATCTGTCTTGGTACGATGACATGGGGCGCGCAAAACACGCAAGACGAAGGGTTCCAGCAAATGGATTACGCACGAGAACAAGGCGTAAACTTTTTTGATACAGCAGAATTGTACGCTGTGCCGCCAACAGCTGACACTTATGGTAAAACAGAAACCATTATTGGTAACTGGTTTGAAAGCCGCGGTAAGCGCGAAGATGTCATTTTGGCGACAAAAGTCTCTCCTGTGCCTTGGGCGCGCGGTGAGGATAATCCCGTGATTAACAAAGCGTCTATTAAAGCCGCTGTAGAAGGCAGCCTTAAACGCCTCAAAACAGATTATATTGACCTGTATCAACTTCACTGGCCAACCAATCGCCCTAACTACCACTTTGCCAACTGGTGGAACTTTGAGGCCCCTGAAAATGCATCAGGCCGTGAAGCGATTATTGAAAGCCAGCTAGAAATTTTAGAAGCCTTAAAAGAGCAAATTGATGCGGGGAAAATTCGTGAAATTGGTATGTCTAACGATTCTGCTTGGGGGATTACTCAATACGTAGAACTTGCTAAAAAGCACAATCTGCCGCGCATGGTGAGTACGCAAAACGAATATAATTTACTTCGTCGCCGTGATGAACATGACGTTGCAGAAGCTTGCGCGCTAGAGGAGGTAGGGTACCTTGTGTACTCTCCGCTAGATATGGGCGTACTCAGCGGTAAATATTTGGATGGAAAATTTCCAGAGGGCTCTCGCTTTTCTAAAGCCGTCCTGAACGGACAGGAAGAGCGCTTTAACACCCGTATGGGGCTGCATGCGATGGATGCCACGCGCGCCTATATGGAGGTTGCTAAAAAGCACGGCCTTGATATGTGCCAAATGGCGCTTGCGTTTACCATTCGTAAAAACTGGCTGACAAGTACCATTATTGGTGCAACCACTATGGAACAGCTGAAAAGCAACATTGCCGCTGTGGATGTGGTGCTTACGGATGAATGCCTGAAAGATATTCATACGGTGTACCAAAAGTATCCAGTAGGCTTTTAAAGCTAACTGAAATGCACAAAGCCCCCTTACTGGGGGCTTTGTTCGATTTATGCGATGGGGTCCGTGATCACAACTTGCTTGCCGCGAAGCATGATATTCGCATCGCGCAGGTCCCAGCTGATGCGCCGAGGGGAGCAGATTGAGTATAGATAGTTTCGAATATGGGCAAGCTCTCTTGGTAGCCCTCCTTGTGTGGAGAACTTATATTTCGAAAAGAGAAGATCTGGATGAATGGGTTCAAAATGCTCTGGTATCCCAAGGTCATAGCTAGGATACTTATCAAGTCGTTCCATAATGCAGATAATCTGCCCCGTATTAAGGCGAGCATAGCTCGAAATTTTTGGAACAAAGGGGTTACCTTGATTTTGAAGGACAAACCCTTCCACCCATTTTTGGTAGCCACGATCTTTTTCCATGACAACCTTAATAACTTGTCCTGGGAGTTCAGTTTTGGTGAAGACCAAGCCAAAAGCGCCTGCGTCAATGTGACGACCTTCGCAAATACGTTGGAAGCTATAAGCATGGTCAATTTTGGAATTAGAGATGAAGCTTTTCAGGAGATTTTGTTCTGCTGCTGTTTCAAAGCCAAGTTGAACCTTAGCTTTAATCCGTTTTGGAAAAAACGGAAAACTTGGAATAAAGGCCATGTGAATCTCACCCAGAGTGGGTGCCTCAAAAGGAACGAGAGAGAAGGGCTTTTGCCCGTGTATAAGCAAGGTATAGGGATTCTAAGGAAAGATTTCAATACTCATAAACAAAGCCCCCAAACTGGGGGCTTTGTTTTATCGTTTGGTTACTGATTATGAGCCATAAATGCCTCAAAAGTATGTGCGAAAACTGCAAGAGGGTCAGTGATGACCATTTCGCCATTTTCTCGCTGCATGATGTTGCCCCTGGAAAGGTCAACTGAGTGCGGAGTGCCATGCGATGAGGCCTCGGCAATATAATCAATAATAGCCATCAAATCTTGCGACATGGTTTCAATTTGGAAAATAGCCTTCACATGCGCATTTAGCTCATCTCTTGAGATTGTGTTTCCGGTGTTTCTACGGAACCACTCAAAGGAGTTTAAGGCTTCTGCACTAAATTTAGGCTTATAAAGCCTTTCCATAACACAGAGGGTGCGACTTGTGTTGTTGGTGGCATACCCTCTCACCTTGGGTACAAAAGCATTATGCTGACCTGTGAGCACAAACTCTTCCATCCAAAGCTGATAACTTGGGTCAGGCTTTTTTTGGATTTTAATGGCATCGCCAGGAAGCGCTGTTGTCCAAAAGGTTTTTGCATAGGAACCTGCGCCCAGCTTTTGACAGGTTGCACCATAACGCCTTTGAAATTTTTTAAGGTTTGGGCTAAAGCCAATCCTTTTAAAAATATCAAGAACTTCTAGGTGCTTATCCTGCTCAAAGCCGTATGTAAAGTCTACGTCTACTCTTGTGAGTATGAAAGGCTTGTAGGGAATAAAAATCATGTAAGTTTCACCCAAGAAGGGGTGCCTCTAAAAGGAAAGGGAGAAAAGGAGCGTGTGCCCCGTTATAAAATGGGTATAGGACGTTTGCAGAATCTTTACAAGGTTTAAACAGCAAAACACCGCCCAAAAGGACGGTGTGTGCTTCGATCAGAAGGTGGTGCGGTGTTTGTTTGCGGCCGCGTAAAGGTCGTAGAAGTGGTTGGTCCAGTCGGCGGACAGCATTTTCTGGTAATCGCCCCATGTGGGGTACGCTTTTCCAGACAGGCGGCGATAGGCGATGAAATCGAGCGCTTCCTGAGTCGCAATGATTTCAACAATTTTGGTTTGATGGACGAGCGAGAGATCTTTCCAAAACGCGCAGCCATCTTCAATGTGGCAGGCAACGCCTGCCCCGTCCTGATAGGCAATCATATAACTGCCGCCGGGCAGCTCAATGGCTTCATCGGCAGCGGCAGAAAGGGCGGTTAGTGCCAAAGCGGCAGCAACAAAAAGGGTCTTCATGGGAACCTCCAATGGGGTAAGCGGTGAGAGAGATTTTTTCCTGTATAGACAGGAAGAGTAATAAAAGTATGGGGCTTAAAGGTGGCTTTTTCAAGGTGCCAAACACAAGGATGGCAAAAAGCCGCTGAAATTTCAGCGACTTTTTTGTATCGATTAACCATCGGCTTTAATGGCAACGGTAATTTCAGGGAAGCTCTTCCAAGTTTTTTTGTAAAACAGGAAGGTGATAGCTGCGCCATCTATTTCAGTTTTAACGGTATAAGGCTTTGGATAGCCAGCACGGCTATATTTATTGAAAGTTTCAATGACATCGTCAATTGATTCAGCGGCTTTTGCAATTTTTTGACCTTCAGAAAAGGTAAAAACAATACGCGGGGTATTTGCCATGGCAACGGCTCCAGGAAAAAGAGAAATTTAGATAGAGATTTACTCCATATAGCATGAGTGATATGAGAATGGAATAAAAATAAGCCCCCTTTTGAAGGGGGCTTATTCATATGTGTCGATTTATTCAAAAGAAGAGCAGACTTGTTCAAAAATTTTGTGCTGATCAGGGTCGCGCACAGTGTTATCAATAAAGCCGGCCAGTTCTTCAGGAATTGAATTCTGTGTACCAAAAGTACGTTGGCTTGCACGGTAAGCCCGCATGAAGCATTCATATACCAGCGTGTGGCGATGAGATCCTTCCAAAATGACCCAGGGTACGTTTTCTTTGCCATTGATTGTGACGCTGGCATCATCGTGAAGGCGGTAGCGTGTACCATTGATTGTCACACGCGCACGCACATGCTTTTTTTGCCCGAAAGACAACGTCTGGTAAAGGCGGGCGTACACGTCTGCCTGCTTTTCATCTTCAAGTGTCTGAAAAAGATGCGCGCGATAATCAGCATCAATGCTTTGAGGCTTTTTGGCACGCATGAGACCGGCTTCAAGAAGGCGGTAGCGATCATGTTCTTCCAGCGCCGTCCAAGGGATGGGGCTGCTATCTTCAATCAAAGCTTTTCCATGTGGAAGAAGGGTGTACTTAGTACCCTCAAGAACGAGAGTAACAGAAGGTTTTTGCATGCGGAGTTCTCCTTAATATGCAGCAAAAAAGTAAATAAAGGTTGGCTTAGCGAGTGGGATAATAGGCTTAATAAAATTTTAATCAACCCTTAATGTGAGAAAAAGTTGGTCAGGGGGCGCAAAATCTCTTATTTTTTATAGGAATAAAAATAAAAAAGGCATTTGAACGTTATGTTTCATGTACTTTCTGCGCTTACAGTACTCCTAGGGGGGCTGCTTCTTTTTGTACTTCAGCCGATGGTTGCTAAACCGCTGCTTCCTCATCTTGGTGGATCTTCTATGGTTTGGAATACACTTCTGTTGCTTTTTCAAGGGCTTTTGCTTGCAGGGTATTTTTATGCATGGGTTTGGAAAGCTCTGCCCCTTAAAATTGCTGTCATAGGGCAGATGATTTTATTGGTACTTTGCGCCTTGGTTGCACTGCCATTAAATGTGGATGCTGTTGAGCATGTAAAAAGTTCTGCTCCATGGCTTAGTACCATTATTTATGGGCTGAGCGTTGTAGGCCTGCCATTTTTGTTTTTATCAACTACAGTTTCTATGGTGCAGCGTTTAGAAATTTTGCACATTAAAGGCAAGGAGCCATATAGCCTTTACGCTTTTAGTAATGCAGGAAGCCTTATGGGTTTATTGCTTTATCCGCTTTTATTAGAGCCATACTTTACTCTTTCTCAGCAAATTAACCTTTGGGCCTTGGGAGCAAGCATTTGGGGCGTGAGTTTTATTGCACTGCTGGCCTGGACAGGCTTTACAAAAGAAGTGGTGATGAGTGCAAAAGAGAAAGTGAGCGCCGCTGTACGCCCGTCATGGAAAGAACTTGGGTATTGGGCACTTTTAGCGTTTATTCCTTCAAGCCTTATGCATGGTGTTACGTTTTATATTACATCAGATATTGCAGCTTTCCCGATGTTCTGGATTCTACCGCTTGGCATTTTTTTACTCACGTACATTATTGCTTTTTCAGGTTACCAAATTAAAGACCTTTCTAAAAATGCGGTGCTTGTGCGTGCGCTTGTGCTGGTTGTTTTCTTTTGCATGATTCTTGGCGTGACTTCTAGTCTCAGTACAATTGTAATACATCTGGTCACGTATTTTGTTGTTGCGTTGCATGTGCATGTCATTTTGTATAATGCTCGCCCAGAAAAACACCATCTTGAAATTTACTATCTCAGTATTGCTGTGGGTGGTGTGATTGGTGGCATGTTCCATGTGCTCCTTGCTCCTCTTGTTTTTACAAATTGGATGTGGGAATACCCGCTAAGCCTTGCTGTTGCGCTCTTTGTTGGCCCTATGCCGCTTATCTTTAAACATATAGGACGCCTTAAGCTCTATGCACCTGTTCCGTTTGCAGCCATTTTGCTAGGCGCTGCTTGGGCTGTTGGTGCGCAAAGCGGCCTTGGGGCATTGCTGATCTTCTTCATTATTTGCTGCATTATTACTTTTCCGCATAGGGTTTTGTTTTCTATCGTGCTTATGGCTGGAATTGCTCTGACTGTTTTCCAGAGAGAATACCTACACACAGATCGAAGCTTTTATGGTTTTTACCGCGTATTTGACCTGCAAAAAACCAATGCAAGGTACTTGCAGCATGGTTCAACAACCCATGGTATTCAGTCTTTAGATATAAACCGTAAAGGGTGGTCTTACTATAAGCCAGCTTACGCCGCATTTGATGTGCTTGACCCATCTTATAGCCAGCTAAATATTGCCATGATTGGCCTTGGAACAGGCGGTATGGCTGATTTTTACGGCAACATTGGCAAAGCCTTTGATATTTATGAAATTGATCCAGTCGTTATTGATATCTCTCGAAAGAGTGGTTTGTTTACTTATTTGGAGCAAGCAGAGAGCTTGGGGGTTAACGTATCTTATACACTTGGGGACGGGCGCCTAAACCTTAAAAATTCCAATAAAAAATACGATGTTATTTTGCTGGATGCCTTTAGCTCTGACGCTGTGCCAATTCACATGCTGACCATTGATGCAATGAAGGTTTACATGGAGCATCTTACAGAAAAAGGCATTGTGCTTTATAATGTAAGTAATCGTCATTTTGATTTTTCTCCGCTGCTCTTTAAACAAGCGTATGAACTAGGCCTATATCCGGCTCACCATTACCTTGATACCGATTTGAAGCAACTTATTTATGCTTCTAACTGGGTGGGGGTTAGCGCAAATAAAAGCCTTGTGATGTCTATGAAGGAAAATTACGAATGGGGCAACGTTGACCCCAAAGAGGTGGAGAGCGCGCCGCTTTGGACTGACGAAAAAAACAGTGCGCTTAAAGTTTTAAAAGCACTCAGATAAAGAAGATAGAAGTTATGGTAAAAAAACAGAAAAAAATTGAAGAGAAAAGACGGCCTTTACCTGTAAATATACAGGAAAAGCTATTTCTTGAAAAACTTGCTAAGCGCCGCAAAGGCGAGCCAGTGAAACTGAGAACTTCTGACGCAGAGCAACTTAAAGTGTATTACACAATGATGTTTGTGGTGCTTGCTATTATTATTTCTTATGCGGCATTTATTATGACCTTTGGACAGCAAAGCACTGGGGGAGGTTTTTAAATGAGAGAAGGGTATTTAGCAGCGATTGCTTGGAGCTTTGTTGTCGCCTTTTTTAATGTGATGATGATGTTTGTTGGTGAGTTTAATATTCATCCTATTTTATTTGTGGGGCAGGGGATGCTTTTTGCCTCCTTTGCAATGCTTGTTATGGCAGGGCCTGGGCTTCTTGCAAAAGAGACAATGCGATCTTTGAGTACCTGGACTTATGGCGTTACGTTTCTTTTAAGCACTGCATGCTTTTTGGCTGCAATGACTTATATTTCTGCCGCTGATATGAGCCTTCTTGGACGGTTTAGTATTGTGTTTTCATCTCTTATTGGGTTTGTGTTTATGAAACGCGCCCGAATGGAAAAAGGCATGCTTGCTTTTATAGGTCTATTTGGAACCCTTATTTGGGTGGCATACTTTGTGCCGCCAGATGTAAGAAAACCAGTTTACACACTTATCTTTTTCTTTAGCTTGTTCCAAGCCCTGCAGGCCGTTGTCAGCGAAACGCACAAAACAAATAACCTTGCTACAAGCATTTCGCAGCGCCTCCGTGTGACTGCTTTTATCATGACAGCGACCTCTGTTACATTTATTGTATTCCTTGCGGCAAGTTCCTTTGCGCAGAGTACACTTAATGTAAACACCTACGGCTTTGCACCAACTTTTGAGCAGTTTGTGAATGTACCAAGCTTCCTATTTGCTGCTTTTTATGGGCTGTTTGGCCTTGGCGCTATTCGCTATTTTGAGTTTATTTCCACTAAAATTATTAAGTCAGAAAACTTTCTGGCGATTACAGCCATCTCGCCACTTCTTACTTTTGCATTCCAGTATACGGGGAGCGTTATGGGGCTTGTGGCTGCGCCGTCTCTTAGTATTGCTTATATTGCAGCGCTGTTTCTTGTCATCGTTTTCTCTATACTATTTGTGTACTTTAACCATGTACCCACACTTGATGAACAGGCACAAAAAGATATGAACGTGCATAAAGAGGCGCTTAAAAAGCAGCGTGCGGCTTTTCTTGAAAACTTAGGGGCAGAGGGCCAAGTAGGGCAAGAGCAAAGCACTAAAGACGCAGAAGAGGGTGAGCCTCAGATTGTGGATTACAATAACAAGTTCTCTCACTTACCGCATTTTGAATTATGCCTTTATAATGACCCTGAAGATCATTTAATTAAGCTTTATGACATCATTGCCTGCAACGTGAATAAAATTAACCCAGATCGCGGTACTGTGATGATGTTTAGCAAAAAGTTTTTACACCCAAGGGATGCTTATGAGAGTGTGCTAGACCTTGCAGGCCACTGGGGCGTTGAGCTGGTTATGGTACGTGACGACCTAAAATAAGCTTGAAAGCTATAAAAAAATAAATGGCGGAAGTTGCTATATTTCTGCCATTTTTTTTATTTTAAGAAGAATAAGTAGTATTTTTTCAAAAAAAAGCTTGTATACATATGAGAATGTGCCACACTTTAATTATAAAGCCGAATAGGTAACATCTTTTTAAAAACAAATACGTTCCTTTTGTTCAAGCGACTCTCGCTTGTTTTTGCTGGAACACTTTCCCCTCTTGCTCCTGAAAGGAGTAACTCCATGAAAAATCTGTTTTTGACCGCAGCTCTGGCTCTTTCTGCAACGGCTATTTTTAGCTCTGGTGCCTCAGCCCAGGGCCGCAATTGTGCACCACGTGAAGTGGTGGTTGAACGTTTGGCCAGCAAATATGGCGAATCTCGCAAGGCCATTGGTATTGGTCAGCAAGGCATGGTGATGGAAACCTTCGCCAGTGATGAAAGTGGTAGCTGGACTATCACTGTGACCATGCCAACCGGCATGACATGCTTGATGGCCTCTGGTCAGTCTTTTGAGGCTCTGAACGAGGATTTGCCCGAGACTGATGAAGAGTCCTGAACAATCTTTAACGCGAATAAAAGCCCTCCATGTTTATGGAGGGTTTTTTTGCTATATGCAAAGAGAAGGGTGCATTAAAAAAGCTCCCGTTAAGGGAGCTTTTTTAGTGGTGGGCCGTACTGGACTTGAACCAGTGACCAATAGATTAAAAGTCTACTGCTCTACCAACTGAGCTAACGGCCCAACATTTACTGTTGCTGAACTGGTATAAGTATTTTTTAGGATTTGGTCAACCCCTGAAATGAAAAAAAATGAATTAGTGTGCATTATCACCTTGACCAAACACTCGCATATTTGCCATAAAAGCCCTAATTCTACCGATCTTTTTTTCTTTTATACATGGAGACGCTTATGCGTATTACAGAGCGATTTATTTTCTTTTGTGCCACAAAAGAGGTTTTTAGCCAGTGGCATCCTAGCCCCTTTATGGTTGATGGTGTTGTTTATAGCTGCGCTGAAGCATTTATGATGATGCAAAAGGCCCGCCTGTTTGAGGATAGGGAAGCCATGAGGAAGCTTTATGAAGCAAACATGATGGCGCTGGATTCGTTTGGCGTCTATGATCTGGCACCGCGTTATAAGCCTGATAGTGCAAACCGCCTGCGGGATCATCACCGGTTGGTGAACTATAAAGAAGAGCTCAAAGATGTGAACCTGAAGGGGCTTCTGAAAGCTTCAACCCATACAGTAAACTTTAACTGGAAGCGTTGGGAAAAAACGCCTCGCCTGATGAAGGAAATTGGCAGGAATGTGAAAAATTTTGATCAAAACGTATGGGACGCCCACGCTTTACCTGCTGTGATTCGGGGCAACATAGCAAAATTTTCGCAAAATGCTTATTTAGAATACATTTTGTGGCGCACTACGCCAAAAGGGGCTGGCATTATGCGCAGTTTAGAACTGGTTGAAGCCGCGCATTATGATCATGTGTGGGGCATTGGCATGCGTGAGAGTGATGCTAACGTAACAGACCCAAACTTATGGCGCGGAGATAATAAGCTTGGCCAAGCTGTCATGACGGTGCGTCAGCAGATGTTTCCTGAGTCTTAATCGAATTTAAAATAACAAAGCCTCCGCATAACGGAGGCTTTGTTTCGTTTGATTTATGATTTGGCAATAATGGCAATTGTTACCAAAATACCAATAGAGAAGATGGCGGCAAAACCATAAAATAGAATTGCTTCAGGTGGTGCGTCCTTCACAAGGTTTGCAATTGGAGCGAGCCATTCGAAGTTATTCATATTTTCCTCCTAAGATAGAAGAGAGGCGGTTTATGCTTTTATGCAAACCGCTGCGCGCTTGTAAAAGCTACGCTGCGATAGACAGCCATATAGGCAGAGATTGTACCAAGCAGCATATAAATGCTAACCCATACAATCTGGCCGCTTGCAAACCCTGGCATAAGCCAGCTTGCACAGCTTGCGCCAAAGCCTGACGCCAAAAGCAAAAAGAGGCCCACTTCATTGCCAGCGTTATGCCGGATAATGAAGTAGGTGGCAATGGCAGTCATGACCAGCATGATTGCCATTGAAGTTGGTCCCCACCATGCTGTTGGCATGATCGTTTGACAAGCTGCAAAAAATGCAGCAATGGTGACGAACAGGACGAAGGTGAAAAAGTTACGCATTGTTAGGTCTCTCCTTAAAAGAAAAATGCACCGATGCACCCATGGTGGGCGTGAAAACGGTACATAAGTTATGAAGCACAAGGCTTCAGATAGTTAAGTTATGGGGGATGTTAAGGCGAATTTCAAGGTCAAAAAAACACCCCCGCATATGCGGGGGTGATTAGGATTTTATTTTACCTATCAGTTGTATAGCTACATTGAGCAGTTCTGGAGAAAGATCCCCATGCAGCGCTATCACTGCTTCTTGCTAAACATGTTCCTGATACTGTATCGCCAGTGTAAGAAGCAGTATAACCACTTCGTGAACGGCAAGACAGTCCACTTCTTCCTACGTTTGCACTATGCGTTCTACCAACAACGGCTGTTGGGAATGAAACCCCATCATGAGTTGTTGTTGGGCAGGTTACAGGCCCGCTGACTTGTACAACATCTTCAGAGGCAAACCATAAAGCATCATGAACTGACATCCAGCCACAACCGCTATAGTAGCCAGGCATTGTGAAATCAAAGCCTGTTGTTGTCACGTTACTGATAGACATGGAAAAGTTCACGTTGTACCCACGGCAAGGGCCTGCTCCAGTATAGCCCGTTATTGAGGTGTTTATCGTTGGTGGAGTTGCAAAAGGCTGGTCAAATACAATGCTGCCACTGTAGGGCGTGTAGTCAACGGGCCTTGTGATGCGTCCCTGGGTAATGCTACCCGTACTCATACGAAAGCATCCGTCAGCATCGCTAGAAGGGTTACCCGGTGCATATACCATAGAGTTTGCAGAGCAGGCATTCATACTGTTAATTTCACTTGTCAGCGTATTAATTTGACTATCTTGTGCAGCATTAAGAGCCGTTTGTGAGGCTACGTAGCTATCTAGCATGTTTTTCATAACCTGAACTTGCTTGGATATATGCGCGCCACTTCTAGACTGTGCTGTTGCGCTAGTCATAGCCATAAGAGCTGTAATGACAGCAAAACAGGCCACTTTAAAATAAATTTTCTGAAACATTTTTAAACCCCATAACCTTTATTAATTGTTTTAACCCCTATCAATAGGTTAACACCTCTACAGTTTTTATGCCTTGGCGCATTAGCTATTTTTAAAGAATAATGACACTTACAAATATCTATGTGTGATAATTTTAGCCTAGAAGACCTTTTTAAGTACAGTTCCCATAACGATAGTGCCAATCGTCATAAACGCGCCGCCAACGGTTAGAATAACCGCAAGAGCGCCCCTTTGGCGGTTTTGGTAAGCAAGCATATGCCGAATATCAGTGCGGAGTAGGGGAAGCTCTTCTTCTAGGCGTTTATTAATGCTTTGCATACTGGTTTCAATACGGGCAAGGCGTTCTCTTTGGGTGAGGGCGGTTTTACTCATGGGGCTCCTTTGTGTGTGTATAGGGTAGATGTTTATAAATGAAGTGATAAGCGCTCTTCTTCGCTTTCAAGCCTAGCTACAAAAAACAAGCCCCCTTATGGAGGCTTGTTTAAAAATCGTGTTAGACCATAGGGTCAGTAAAGACCAAGGTTTCGCCGCGGAACATAGCATTTTGTTCAGCCACGTCCATCCAGTCTGCGCAGTAATTCATGAGAAATTCGAGAATTTCAAATACCCCTTCAGGCAAATCCATTTCCAAAATTTCATCAGCTTTGCCTTGGGCAAGCTCTTCTGCAATGGTGAGCAGCATATCTTGTTGCTGCTGAACATTGCGGGTGTAAGGTGCATCTTTGAAGCCTACAAGGCGTTCCATAAGAATGATGCTTTGGCCATTTTTTAGGCGCATATAAAAGCTAACCTGAGGAACGTAAGGGTTGTCTTGGTTCTTGAGAACAAAGCCTTCCATCCATACGGTGTAGCCATCATCATACTCCTGCGTGATTTTCACCACTTGGCCTGAAGATTCTGGCAGTTCAAAGACATGGCCAAGGGAGCCTTTGTCAATAAGCTCACCAAGGCCTTCTGTGCCGGTGCAAATCATTTGAGCCAGTTTGATATGGCTTGATGTGAGTTGGCCCCAGTAGGTTTCAACTTCTTTTGGGAGAAGCGGAGAACCTGTGAGTTTTCCTGTGTGTTTCATGGGTGCTTTGCCGCGTGAATTTGCGGCCTCCAAAACTGTAAACATAAGATAAACCTGCAAGGGAGCAGGCGGTTATATCATATATATAAGTACTATTTCCTGCATTTCAAGGCCAAACAGCCCCCATTGAGAGGGCTGTTAAAATCGTTTTATTCAAGGCAGTAGGGGTCTGTAATGACCAAGTCTGTGCCACGCAGCATGATGTTCTCTGTTTTGAGGTCATATTCCCAGCGTTCAGGGTTACTCCGAAGCAGTTTACACAGGTCAAACAGATGATCTGGCAGGTAACCTTGGTAGATCATGGCTTCCTTTTCAGTAAGCTTTTGGCGGACATAGCGTTGCCCTGCTATATGTTTGCCTTCTGTTAGCTCACGGATAATAGAAAGTTTAGCCAAGCGCTTGGGTGCGAATCTTTCATTCACAATTTCTTCAAGGCGTTCCATGAGTATCAGAAAAGAACCATCCTTTAAGTGCACGTAGCCATGAACTGCAGGCACATGAGGGTTATGCTGATTAGGGAGCACCACTTCTTCTATGTAATGGCGGTAGGCCATGTCATTGGCCAGAGAGATTTTGGCAACCTGTCCTGTAAAGGCAGGATGGGTAAGAGTGCGAGAGAAGCACCCGGCATCTGAGAGTGTGTCCCAGCCATTTAAATTGCCGCTATGACGTTTTCCAGCAAGAAAGGCTTCCAGTAGCCATTTTTGATCTTCTGTATGAAAACCGTATTTGAACTTGATTTGCCGCCCTTCTGGGTCGGCGCCAGGCTCTCTAAGTTCTTTGAGCGTAACCATAAGAGGCTCCGATGAAAAAGGGAAAGAAAGAGTATATATGTTTGTCTGTATACATTATTTGATGCAAAAAAACAAGCCCCCGAGAGGGGGGCTTGCAGTCGATGAAAAGATTAGTTGGCGCTCATGACACCAAAGACCTGTTTGGGGGCGTTTGCCTGAATGAGCATATTGCGTGCCTCTGAGAGGATCTTACCCCGAAGAGTGGAATTTTCATTCCAATCCTTGCAAGATGGAGTCTTGTACAGGATGCAGATGCGCCCTGTTGCCGTGTCAACCGATACGGTAACAGGTGCCACTGAAAGAACAACGCTGAACATGACCTTGTTGCCAATTTGAGGCGTTACAATGGCCAGCTCACTATAGCTATCCAGCTCGTGGAAAGCTACAGTGAGGATGGAGTCTTGGCGAAGATCTGTCAGTTCCTGCCATTGTTTGCAGTCAGCTTGCCCTTCGCTCATGTCACAGACGACGCCGTCATTGTTCATGGCAACGGTTTTTGTGTCCGGGACTCCTTCAATATTGAAGTCAAACATCGTCCATTCATCTGCCATCGCAGGCGCTGCAAAAATTAGAGAAGTCAACGCGGCAAAAAGGGCAGTTGTTAGTTTTTTCATGCAGGAATCTCCTAAAAGCATGGTGAAGTATTTAGGCCAGAACGGCCATAAGTTAAAAAAGGTAAACAGTGTTGTCAGCTACTCCAGAGCAGCCTTAACATCTCTATTATGGGTATATTTTTTTGAATTTAAAGGCATGCCAACAAAAAATAGCCCCCATTTCTGGGGGCTTTTTTTATCGATGAGTTAGCTGAGCGGGTCTGTGACCACCATTTGGCCGCAGTCGCGAATGAGTATATTGCCTCTGTCTGAGCCAAAATCAATTTTATAAGGCTCTGGCGCGCAAGCAAGAAACATAATGATTTGTTGAAGATCTTTAGGAAGATCCCTGTAGCCTGGAGGTTCTTCTTTATTGCGGTTCATGCGTGTCAGCAAGGAAAATTCATCCTTGAAGCTCTCCATAAAGCCAGGGTGGTTAGTGGAAGGCGGAATGAGGTGCTCCATAATGGCGAGGGTCTCACCTGTGCTGAGGCGTACGTACATTTCCACTTTGGGTGTGTAGCGATTGCCCTGATTGGGAATCACCCATTGTTCCATATAATGCGTATGCCCCTGCGGTGCCATTTTGATGGATCTCTCCACTTTTGCATCGCCCGTCCATGGCGTGCTAAGGCGAATAATGCTTTTAGGGTACAACAGGTGCCTATATACGTTTGCAAAGGCGCCATGGTCAACCCGAAGAGAAGCAAAGCTAGAAAAGGGCTTTTGCTTTGGGTTTTTTACAAAAGCTTCCACCATTTTTGCTTTAGCGGGCGTGTCGATACCAAAGGAAAAGGCAAGTGCATCTTGTACGTCCTCGGATAGTACCGGGCTATCAGACATTGGAAAATTCTCCTAAAGGAAAAAGAAACGGAAAAAAAGGTGTGAGTTATTAGGTGCGTTATGCGCTAAAAGGTGAGGATTGGCAAGTAGAAATTAAGATGATAATTAAAGAAAAATGCCTTTAAAAAAAGCAAACCCTCCGCACTTGCGGAGGGGCTTATAACTGTGAGAGATTTATTGTTCGTTAATAAGAGCTACAATATTTTGCATTTGCTCTTCAACACTACGAGATGCAGCAGATGCTTCCTCTACAAGGGCAGCATTTTGTTGTGTGAAGCTATCCACTTCACTCACGGCTTTATTAATCTCGTTGATGCTCACAGACTGTTCACGCATTGCGCCTACAATCTGGTTCACTGTTTCAGCAGTTTGTGCTGCACGTTCTGCAATGGTACTGAGCCTGTCACCTGTTTTGTTGACTTCATCAGACCCTTCACGAACTTGCGATACACTTTCAGTAATGAGCTCTTTAATTTCCTGAGCGGCTTTAGAGCTACGCCCTGCAAGATTGCGAACTTCGCTGGCAACTACGGCAAAGCCTCTACCTTGCTCACCCGCACGTGCGGCCTCTACAGCTGCGTTAAGTGCAAGGAGGTTGGTTTGGAAGGCGATCTCATCAATCACACCAATAATGCTTTCAATTTTCTCAGAGCTCTGAGTAATTGCATGCATAGTTTTAATGGCATTGGCCGCAACATCGCGTCCTTCATCAGCAACAGTTTTTGTATCTTCAGCAATAGAAAGCGCTTTGTTTGCGTCTTCTGTACTTTCATTAATACGAGTCGCTACTTCTTGCACAGCTGAAGTTGTTTCTTCTACGTTAGCAGCCTGTGCTTCCGTACGCTCTGAAAGGTTCAAGTTTCCGCTCGAAATTTCGCGAACACTATCACCTGCTGAAACAACACGCTCGTTAATGTCAGCAGCCAGTTGCTCCTTACGAGCTTGTTCAGCCATAGCAGCATCATCAGCAGCTTTTTTCGCAATTGCATTTTCACGGAATACTTCAAAAGCAGCTGCCATATCACCAATTTCATCTTGAGATTGAATGTTTACCGTAGCCTCATGGTCACCGTCTGCAAGTTTGTTCATGGCGTGAGTAATGTCTTGGATTGGTTTGCTCATGGAGCGTCCAAACCACATTGCGCCAGCGCAAATGATTGCCAGTAGGATGCTAGAAAGGATAATAATTTTTTCTGTCATATCCCAAATAGGTTCAGCAATTTCAGCTTCTGTTTCTTCTGTAATAAGTGCCCATTTATGGCCAAAGAACTCAAGAGGGGCATAAGCAGAAAAAACTGGTACACCATTATAGTTTTCACCATGGACAAAGCCATGCTTACCTGCAAGGGCAAGGCGTACAGCCTCTGTATCAATATGTTCAAACTGCTGGATACTACCTTCAAAGCGCCCACTTATACGGGCAAGCATGTCTCCCCCAACAAGGTAGCTCTCACCTGTTTCACCCAGGCCAAGGTCTGAATTCGCAATCTCTTCAATTTTACCAAATGGCATTTGCACCACAAATGCACCAATTGTTTCCCCGTT
>JAPKEQ010000081.1 GCA_028821995.1 Alphaproteobacteria bacterium | reverse complement strand
GTTTCAACGTGGTGCCGGTTGCAAGATTTGAACTCGCGACCTACTGATTACAAATCAGTTGCTCTACCAACTGAGCTAAACCGGCAACGGAGTGAAATATGCACAAGTTTTGTATTTTTGGCAAGAGTGTTTTTTATACTTTTTGCTTTTTTTTGAAAAAAAAGGGATATGCATTGAAAAAGAAGGGTACATATACAATGATATCTTCATATTCAACCTTGCTAACTTTCCCTTTTTGCACACGAGGCAATCTCATGAAAAAACTTCTCATCTTAGCACTTTTGGCTCTCACTGCTTGTGGTGGAGAAAGCTTTATGTCTTTCCAATACCCCGAAATTCCGGTGGAAGGGCCAAGCAAACTGACCAAAGAAGGAGAAACCAGAACTTACGTTCGTGTTAAGTTCTCATCTTCAACATATTGTTTCCAAGCCTATGGCGAAGAAGCAACCTGCACCAACACCCAAAACATGCCTGCAGAAGCACATCAAAAGCTTAACAGGTTCACAGAAATTGTCAGTAATGGTACGAATAATCTCAATGAGATCATTGTTCAAGGCCCTCAAAAACTGACTGAAGTTGGACAAAGCCGTACCAAAGCTTCGCTGCGTCCCTACTATGCCAGCAAGCCCATTTTGAGCAATGTATGGGTAGAGCGGCTGGTGGATGATAGCGGCACTATCATTTCGACGCAGGTCCACAATGATCACGTCAACAGCTCTGACAAGCTCTCTCGCGCTGAAAAGAGAGAAATTTTTAAAATCTTGCAAGAACGCATTCATGCAGCAATGTCAGAACTCCAGTAATAGATCGACGAAAAAGGCCAGCATTTGCTGGCCTTTTTCTTATCTTGGTGCATTTTTTTATAAAAAACTTAAAAAGCATATATTTGATGGTTGACAACTGCCCCCTCTCACGGCATTCTCTGCGCATATGGACAAGGAGACGTGGCCGAGTGGCTGAAGGCGGCACCCTGCTAAGGTGTTATACGGTGTCAAACCGTATCGTGGGTTCGAATCCCACCGTCTCCGCCATTAAATTCTGAAGCCGCCCGTTAGGGTGTTTTTTTTATGTCTTAAAATAAAAAACACCTCCAAGCGGAGGTGTTCTTTATTTTCGTTTAAAGCGCCATAAGCCGTTTAATGCAACTTTTAGCCCGCGCAGCAACGCCGGAAAGGTCATGCGCGGTTTCGGGGTGATTCTGCATGACCTGATGTACAGATTGCAAAACTGTGCCTGCTAGATTGGCCCAAAGCTCTATATCCTGTGCATTCTTTAAGCCAAGACTATGCTCAATGTTATGTTCAATGCGCTGAATGGCGCCAACAAGCACCGCGACCTTCTCAGCAACAGTATAAGGCTCGGCCCTATCGGTGAATGTGCCTGCCTTGGGGGCAGTTATGTCCAACAGAGTGTTCAAATCAATCACTGGCACATCTTCATATTTTGCCATAATGGCCTCCATAGAAAAGGAAAAAAGAGTTCATACGATGACAAATATAGATATAAAACTGAATCATTACAAGAAGCTAACTCCAAATATACATTCAGCGTAAAAATAGATAGTCAATTCGCCGAAATTATGGCAAAAGTTTAGGTACATATATGTCTTAAAAGAATAATAAGAGGACTTCATCATGACGGATCAATTCATTAAATCTAAAGCTGCTATTGCTTGGGGCTCAGGTAAACCGCTCAGCGTTGAAGAAATTGACGTCATGTTACCAAAAGCAGGTGAAGTTCTTGTTAAAATTAAAGCGTCAGGCGTATGCCATACAGATGCTTTCACCCTATCGGGCGAAGATCCTGAAGGGGTTTTCCCTTGCGTACTTGGCCATGAAGGCGGCGGTATTGTTGAACAAGTTGGTGAAGGCGTAACCAGCGTTAAAGTTGGTGACCATGTGATTCCTCTTTACACGCCAGAGTGCGGGACATGCAAATTCTGTACATCAGGAAAAACAAATCTTTGTCAAAAAATTCGCGAGACGCAAGGTAAAGGCCTTATGCCAGATGGCACCACACGCTTTTACAAAGATGGCGAGCCGATTTACCATTACATGGGCTGCTCTACATTTTCTGAGTACACAGTTCTGCCTGAAATTTCTTTGGCTAAAATTAACCCAGAGGCCCCGCTTGAAGAGGTGTGCTTGCTTGGTTGCGGCGTAACCACGGGTATGGGCGCTGTGATGAATACAGCCAAAGTAGAAGAAGGCGCAACGGTTGCCATTTTCGGGCTTGGCGGCATTGGCCTGTCTGCCATTATTGGCTCTACAATGGCAAAGGCGTCTCGTATTATTGCGATTGATATTAACGAAAGTAAATTTGAACTTGCCAAAAAACTGGGCGCAACGGATTGCATCAACCCTAAAAATTTTGATAAATCTATCCAAGAAATTGTTGTTGAAATGACAGACGGCGGCGTGGATTATTCGTTTGAGTGCATCGGTAATGTAGACGTTATGCGCTCTGCCCTTGAGTGCTGCCATAAAGGCTGGGGCGAATCCGTGATTATTGGCGTAGCTGGTGCTGGCCAAGAAATTTCAACACGCCCGTTTCAGTTGGTTACAGGCCGCATTTGGAAAGGGTCTGCTTTTGGTGGCGTTAAGGGGCGCAGCGAACTTCCTGAATACGTGAACCGCTATATGAACGGTGAGTTTAAACTGGATGATTTCATTACCCACACAATGGGCCTTGATAAAATTAACGAAGCGTTTGACCTGCTCCATGCTGGTAAAAGCATCCGCAGCGTGATCCACTTTTAAAGGAATAAGCTATGACTCTTAAAGATGTAAGTGCAAACAAAATTTTTGGTGGATGGAATATCCAAAAATCTCACACATCTGAGGTTCTTGGCTGCGACATGCGTTTTGCGGTTTACTTGCCGCCCCAAGCCTCTAAAGATAACAAAGTGCCTGCGCTGTACTGGCTTTCGGGCCTGACTTGCACAGATGAAAACTTTATGCATAAAGCGGGCGCGCAGCGCATGGCAGCAGAGCTCGGCATTGCCATTATTGCGCCAGATACAAGCCCGCGCGGCGATGATGTGCCAAACGATGAGGCTTACGACCTTGGCCAAGGTGCAGGTTTTTATGTGAACGCCACACAGGAACCATGGAACAAGCACTTCCATATGTACGATTACATCACACAAGAACTCCCTACCCTCATTGAAGCAAACTTCCCAGTGAGTGGTCTGAAATCTATCTCGGGTCATTCTATGGGCGGACATGGCGCACTGACCATTGCCCTGCGCAATCCTGATATGTTTAAGTCAGTTTCTGCTTTTGCGCCCATTAGCAATCCAACAAACTGCCCATGGGGCAAAAAAGCCTTTACAGCTTACCTAGGGGACGACCAAAACACATGGGCCGCGCATGATACGGTTGAGCTGATCAAAAAGGCTGAAAAACATATTCCTGCAAAGGTTGATCAAGGGGCTGCTGATAACTTTCTTGCAGCGCAGCTGGGCATTGATGCGCTCATTGAAACAGCAAAAGCATGCGGCTACCCAATGGAAATTAACATCCATGAAGGCTACGATCATAGCTACTTCTTTATGGCGAGCTTCATTGAAGAGCACTTAAAGTTTCATGCAAAGCACCTTTCTGTATAAAATAAAAGGGGAATGGAAGGAACTTTTATGCAGCCTATAAATCTTATGAAACTTGTTGTTGGCATTGATAGTCTTGATGATTATAAAACATGGCAAAAGCAAGATCGCATCACCTATAAAGGCCAGAAGGTTAATACGGTTCATACCCGTAACATGCCTAAGCAGGCAGAAGAAATTGTAGCCTCTGGTGGATCTATTTACCGGATTATTAAAGGTATCATGTGCTGCCGCCAAAAAATTATTGGCTTTAAACAAATTGAAACCGAAAACGGTAAAAAAACTATCTTTTTAACAGATACAGAAGTAATTGAAACCCAGCCTGTTCCTACGCGTGCTTTTCAAGGGTGGCGCTATTTAAAAGGTGAGACTCCTGAAGATAAAAAGTATAATGCCGATGGCAGTGAAATTCTCTCTCATGTAGAGGAGGAAAAAATGCTAGAAGAGCTTGGGCTTATGGAAAAAGATCTATAACAAACCCACAAGGCCTAAATCTGTGATAATAATTTTGTAACCCCAAATAATAAGCACAAACAAAAATATAATGAGAATGACTTTATATTTAAAATTGTGTTTCTGAAATTTTTCGCGGTGCCTATGGGCAATCACATCCATAACTTCATCACCAAAATAAATAGATAGGAACGTGCCAATACAGCATAATCCAATAAGCCCCCAGTATGGATATGGCTGAACAAGAATCTGATAGAACACCTTGGTAATAAATGTGCTTTGATAAACATCCGCCTGAAAGAAAACGCCATAGATGTTAAAAGCAACCGCAATTCCCCATACAATAAGCTCAGTGACCCACATCCTTATCCCTGCAATCAGGCGAATAGGGAAATCAAGTAAAAACCCCGCATCTGCTACAGGCGTGCATAATACAAAAAAGCTCCAGGTTAGGGCTGTAAGCAGCCCGCCTGTTGCAAAGTCAAATTTCATGCTTAGATAAAAAAAATACCCGCCAAGTACGCCCATTAAAAATAAAAATTTTAAAAGGGTTTCTTGGTGTAAAGTATTACGGAGGTGAAATCTATGCATGGTTTCCATTATAACAAAAAATAAAAGGTTATAAACATATTTATGACAACTCATCACACACGATGCTTTGGCGGCAAGCCTGGGCAAGACCTTTACGCAGCCTACCATGATACAGAATGGGGAACCCCTCACCATGATGACAGACACCTGTTTGAAATGCTCGTTCTAGAAGGCGCACAAGCCGGCCTGAGCTGGGAAACAATATTGAAAAGACGTGAAGGATACCGCCACGCCTTTCATAATTTTGATGTTCAAAAAGTGGCAGCTATGAGCGATGCAGACCTTGAAGCCCTGCGCGAAAACACAGGCATTATTCGTAACAAACTCAAAATTAATGCGGCCCGCAAAAACGCCCGCGTGTTTATAGAAATTCAAAAAGAGTTTGGGAGTTTTGATGCATACCTTTGGGCATATGTAGACGGCAAACCTCTTATAAATAACTGGGCAACCAGTAAAGACATTCCCGTAACAACACCCATAAGTGATGCACTTTCTAAAGACCTTAAAAAGCGCGGCATGAGCTTTGTAGGCAGTACCATTATGTATGCCTACATGCAGGCTGTTGGCATGGTAAATGACCACCCTAAAACCTGCTGGAAATATCCGCACGCATGACCTATGCAGCCCTTGCACAAATGGTTGGCTTTTTAGCGCTTTCAGTAGGTGCCTTATCTTTTCAATTTAAGGATCAGAAAAAGCTATTCATAGTGTGGACCTGTTCCGATCTTATTTGGGTTATTCACTACTTAATGATTTCTGCTATTACGCCTGCACTTACTGTATCTGTTGCTGCCGTCAGAACCGCTCTTGTTATTTTTGTGATGCCTCAGGCTAAAACGCCTGTTATTGGGGCGGCTCTTTTTTGTTCTACGGCCTTATGCATACTTGCTGCTGAAGGACAGATCAGAGATTATCTCCCCATATTAACGTCCTTTATATTTTCGGCAGCTCTTTACTACAATACACACTACGGCATCAGCCGAGGACTTATAGGCATTGGAAAACTTATTTGGCTTATCATTGGTGTCCTCTTTGTATCTTATGCTGAAATCACAGCCTCTCTTATCGGTATCCTCTCTCTTCTCATTGGAGTATATAGGCACAAGTTTATGAAAGTCTTTGAGTCACACTCTAATTGATTTGTAACCCTTTATAAATAAATGTATTATTGCCATAATTAAATAAAAATAAGAAAGAACTCTTATCATGTGTGACTGTATTAAAAAATGGATTCTGCCTGCACTTATTGCATTTGGCTTTGTCTTTGTTTACGAAATGATTTTACATGGTCAATGGCTACAAGCTGACTACGAAGCGACATCTTACCTATGGCGTACGCCAGAAGCTATGAAAGAGCTTTGCCACTTTGGTATGATTGCTACGCTTGCTAGCATGTTTGTACTTCTTAAAGTATTCAAAATTGGTTACCAAGGTAACGGCATAATTGAAGGTGTTCGTTTTGGTTCTCTTATGGGTATTATCTTTGGTCTCAGTGCATTCTCTGTGTATGTTCACATGCCAATTTCAATGGAACTTGCCGGCAAATGGTTTGCTGTTGAGTTTGTGAAATACGTTGGTGTGGGGGTTATCTTTGCTTTTACAGCAAGTAAATGCCCAATCTGCAGCAAATAATTTTGCGACCATTAAAAAGCCGCCCAAGTGGGCGGCTTTTTATATATCCTAAGGCCGTTATTCAGCAGCGCCAGCGTCAGCCATGTGCTGCATAATGAAGTTTGGCTCACCAATACGCTCAACCAGGTCAAGCTGAAGCTCTAACCAACCCATGTGGCCTTCTTCATCTATTGCAATTTTTTCAAACAGAGCACGCGTCCCCACATCACCATCCTCAAAGGCTTCCTTTGCGGCCTTCGTGTAAAACATAATCGCTTCTTTCTCATCTTTAAGGTCACTTTGGAACATATCCGTAAGTGAGCTTGCTTTATGAGGCTCGTTTGCAGGGCGCACATCTGGCACCTGCTTCAGGAACATCATACGCTCCATAAAGCTATTTGCGTGGCCCAGTTCTTCGTTCATTTCTTCGCGCATTTTAGCGGCCAGTTTATCCATTCCCCAGTCTTCAAGTACATGTGCATGCAGCATGTATTGGTGCATGGCTGTAAGCTCCATCTCTAGGGCTGTTTGTAAATTTTCTAAGCTTCTTGAGCGGTTCATCATGGT
>JAPKEQ010000080.1 GCA_028821995.1 Alphaproteobacteria bacterium | reverse complement strand
GTGAGATCACCGGGTTTCACATAAAAACCATCAAGGGTTTCCATAGGTTTAATCATTTAAAAAGAGAGGGAAGATATTTATATATCTGTTGTAATACATTACTAAATTGTATGCAAGTTATTCCCTCTTGCACATTTAATCCCTCTCCCTTATCATGCAGACACTCAACACTTTAAGAAAAAAAATAAGGTTATAATACGCGATGCAAAACCCTCATAATTCTGGTTTCACTCTTATGGAACTTCTTGTAGTTATTGTAATTCTCACAGTTCTTGGTGCTTTTGTAGCCCCTAAATTTTTGGACCAGCCAGAAAAAGCACGCGTGACCTCTACGCACACACAAATTAAAGCCATTGGCGACGCGCTGGATATGTACAAACTGGATAACTTTAAGTACCCAACAACCCAGCAAGGCCTTAAAGCTCTTGTAGAGAAACCAACAAGTAAGCCGACTCCAAAAAATTGGAAAGACGGTGGCTATATGCAAAACATGCCAAAAGATCCTTGGGGCAACGGTTACGTATACCTGTCTCCTGGTATCAAAAAGGACTTTGACCTGATGAGCTATGGCGCTGATGGTAAAAAAGGCGGCGAAGACGAAAACGCTGATATCAGCAACTAAGCCTAATCATTCTATGATAAACAAAGCACGATGTGGTGGATTTACATTAATTGAACTCCTTGTCGTGCTTTCTGTTTTGGCTATTATGGCTAGCCTCACGCTCCCTTCTCTCAAGTTTTCTCCAAAAGATGCTCAAATTACAGCCCTTACAGAGCTGAGGGAAACGCTTTCTGAATATAGGGCAAAAGCGCTTTCTAAAAACATGCGCATAACGCTTCTTATTGATGAAGCAGGCCTTGTTAAAGTTTATGAAGGCGATCTCTATACTGTAGATACTTTGGGTGAAGAAAAGTCAGCCCCTTTAGAAGAGTTTGTACTCAATGCCAAAATAGAGACCATCACAGCAAGGGGCGATGAAGGAGAGCATAGCCTCACATTTTACCCTGATGGCACCAGTTCTACGGCACAGTTTCTTATAGAAAATGATGTGCTTAGTTTTTCTGGCATGGCTGCAAGCCCCAATATTTTAAAATATGAAAAGATCAAGCCATGAACATATATAAATCTGGCTTCACCCTTATTGAGCTTTTAGTTGTTTTACTCCTAACAAGCCTTATCATGACAACTCTTGGCGGCATACTTTGGCAAGTTTCTAGCGGTATTTCTCATGCAGAAAAAGCACGCAATGAAGCCTTAGAAATTCACGCTGTTTTTGAACAATTCACCCAAGATATTTATGCTTACAGAGCTGATTTTTCAGCCCTTTCAGATTTAGAATTCCATATTACATTCTTTAAAGATGACGTCGAGAGTTTTACACAATCTGGCAGCTTCTACGCCCTCAAATATAAAATTGAGACAGAAGATGGCATAACGTCCCTTATACGAACAGTTCGTCCTCTCTCATTAAATGTAAACCCCATTACAAGCATACTTTGGCAAATCCCTAACCCTGATGATAAATCTCTTGTGCATTTTGGATATAAAAATGCTCATACTTTTCTTCCTATTTGGACCAATGAGCAGAAGCCGCCTTTTGCCATTGAGATGACCATTGTAGATAAAAACGGTGAAACCTGGAAAAGAGCTGTTCCTATCCTTACAGGACATGAGGAGCGCCTATGAAACATAATACTGGTGGCGTTCTTATTTATGTCCTTTTGCTCCTTGTTACATTATCTTCCTTGCTCAGCATTGCTTTCCAAAGCGCAACCAATAATACACGCCTGCTTGCAGCATCGCTTAATCATACAGAGGCACGCCAAATGGCGCTTTCTGGCCTTGATCTTATTTTATATGAACTCAAACGTGATGGCCGCAAAGAAAATACTGATGATATGTCCGACCGATGGTACAGCTATAATGATGGCCGTACATTTCCTATTGATGGCGGAGAAATTTATATTCGCATCCAAGATGCTGGCGCGCTTCCAAGCCTTAACCAACTCCTTGGGTATGGAACCAGTGATGAACTCTACCAAAATATGCTCAGGCGCTATATTGCAGCAGAAAGCTTACCAAGCTTTAACCTTGCTCCATTGCTTGATTATATTGATGGGGATAAAGACACAAGAAGCAGCGGCGCAGAAGCTTGGGACTATTTAAACGATACACCTTCTTTCTTGCCTCGTAACAGCAAAATTGAGGGATACAGTGACCTCTCTATGATTAAAGACTTTCCAGAAAAAATCCATAGGCAAGCAGAAGGTTATTTTTCATTAATCTCAGGTGAACAAATTGTAAACGTAAATACAGCTCACCCAAGCTTTTTAAAGGCTCTTTTTCCTTCCAATCCTAAAATTGCACAAGCTATAGAACTTCGAATACGCACACCCTACCAAAACCTTGGTGATTTTTTTAAAGAGCTAGGGATAAAAAAATCACCTGAATCTATTTATTTAAGTACATCAACTGAATACTTTACGGTACGCTCTCTGGTGCGTTACAATGGCGCAGAAGTTGGTCTTACAGCACTTATCTGGAGAGATGAACTCAGTTTTAAAGTTTTAAAAATCAATTGGCTATAAAAAACATGACGCTTAACACTTACATTCTTTGGCAAGAAAATGAACACATTCATGCAAGGTTCCCTGAAGGGGATACAAGAGCTCTTGAAAAAGGTGAAAGCCTCAATATTTCAGGCTCAGGCCGTCGTGCTATTTTTATGGCACCCAGCGCTGACTTCATTCGCCGCAGCCATCCAAAACCCTTTAGTGAGCTTGCAAAGCTTTATAAAATTTTGCCTGGATTACTCCATCAAAGCCTCTTTAAAAGAACAAAGCTCAGAAGCCTTATTGTGCCAGCAGCACTAAGCAAAGGCCAGTTCACTAGCTTCTCACTCGAAGAAGAACAACTCAAAAAATTTGTACAAACAGCAGGCGCACATATTTCTCCTGTAGTACACGTTGTGCCTATGGCACTTGGCGCTGCTCACTATGCAGTAGAAGGCCAACATAGCATTGTGATTGCACCAGAAGGTAATGGCGTAACACTTAGCCTGTTTACACAGGCAAAGCAGCTTGTTGAATTTCGCCATATTGCCAAAAAATCACCACTTACAGATATTAAACAAACGCTTCAAGCTTGGACAGCTTCACTTGATAAGGTTCAGGTGGTTAATTTAACGGCCCGCAAAGTTACAGCACCAGATGGCGCTGAACTTACAACAGTAAAAGTTAAGGAAGAGCCTGCTCTTGTGCATGGATTCTACCAAAGCATAACTGAGAGCACACCACCAGCCATGATGAATGTATGGGACCCTAATAGCATTAAAGCGCTTACAGCCCTTTCTTATAGCCTTAAATGGCCTTTGCGCATTGCTATTGTATCAGGGCTTCTTATTACGGCTCTGCAAACAGTTATTAGCTATAAAACAGAACAAAGCAAAGCCTCTTACAGTGCTGCAATTGAATCTGTTTTTAATGAAGCACTACCAGATACTCCAATGATTGAAGCACCACTACAAATGTCACGCCGCGCAAGCGAGCTTGCTGTGATGACGGGTACACTTGTGGGCCGCGAAGATGTTTTGCTTGAAAACTTAATGGCGTTACAGAGTGGCATTAAGGAATCAGAAATTATCCTTACGCTAGAACGTTTCCAACTTTCAGATACCAGCTTAAGTATGCATGGTGCCGTTGCAGGTCTTAGCCAAGTGGACGACCTTGAAACATTAGTGAGTGAGAACTTTCCACAGTGGAGAGCGACTGTTAAAGACGTTAAATTAAATGCAGGTGGAAAAGCGACCTTTATCCTCACTGCACAAGAGAGCGATTCGTAAGATGAAAGATATACTTAAAGCACAGCTTGAAAAAATTAAAAACAAAGATACGACATTTACCACTCACCCCGTATTTAAGCTTGGCGTCTCTCTTGCCTGCACGCTCTTTATTTGGAGCGCCCTTGTACCATCAGGTATGCACACTATTGAAAAAAGTAAAGAAGACCTGAATCAAAATAAAAAAGAGCTACGCGCCCTTAGAGAAATTTCTGGTCAAATTTATGCCCTTGAACGCAAACTTGTTGGCCTTGATGAAGGCTCAGATACAAAACGTAAAGAAGAAAGCCCGCTTAAACAAGTAGAGCGACTTGCAAAGGAATCTAAAGTCTTTGGTCGTATTAGCCGCATCACACCGCTCAGTAAAGAAACAGCAGCAGGGCGTACTGCAGGACTCACTGTAGAGTTTGAGGAAATTGATATGGCCGGCCTCACACCATTTCTTCATGCGCTCACTTACCGTAGCATTTTGGATGTTAAAGAAGTTTCTATGAATAAACAAACTAGCAAAGGCGATGGTATCCTCAGTGCCCGCGTTGTGGCTTGGGAACTCTAAACTTTTCCATATTCTTTTAATTATATAATAACTTGAGCAAAAACAGCAAACAGATAACTCCTAACAATCAAAAACTGAAGAGAGGCCCAAGGGCCTCTCTTTCTTTATATGGTTACTCTGGTAAAAAACCTTCGGACTGCATATCCCATAGTTTTGCGTAAGCACCTTTTTTAGAGAGCAGCTGTTTATGGCTACCATCTTCAATAATTTTTCCATCTTCCATCACCAGGATACGGTCCATCTGCGCAAGGGTAGAAAGCCTATGGGCCACAGCTATCACGGTTTTTCCTACCATAAGATCCTCAAGGCTTTTTTGAATGTAGCGCTCACTTGCGCTATCGAGGGCGCTTGTCGCTTCATCTAAAATCAAAATTGGTGAATCCTTTAAAATCGCCCGTGCCATAGCAATGCGTTGGCGCTGTCCGCCAGAAAGCTTAAGGCCGCGCTCTCCCACCATAGCGTTATACCCCTTAGGAATAGCGCTAATGAACTCAGATGCATAAGCCTTTGCAGCAGCTGTTTGGATGTCCTCTGTGGTTGCATCAGGTTTACCATAGGCAATGTTCTCAGAAAGTGTTCTATGAAATAGCGTTGTATCTTGCGGAATAAGGCTAATGGCCTCGCGCAAACTTTCTTCGCTGACATCTGCAATGTTCTGCCCGTCAATGGCAATTGATCCCGCTTTTACTTCAAACAGATGTAAAAGCAAGTTCACAAGCGTTGTTTTACCAGCACCAGACTGTCCAACAAGACCAACCTTTTGTCCTGCTGGTATCGTCAGGTTAAAGTTATCCATAACCTCTGTATTGCTCTTATAACCAAAATCTAAATTGGTTATGGTTATCTCACCGCCATCCACAGCAAGGTGAGGACGGTTTTTAAACATTTCTACAGACCTTGGCCTTACAATAGCCTGCATCCCTTCTTCTACAATACCTACGTTTTCAAAAACTTCTGTAAGTACATCTGCCATCCACCAGCTATAGTTCATACTCGTAAGCACAAGCGGCAGTATCATAGCAATATCTCCAGCACTGAGCATGTTGTTTTGCCAGCCCCAAATACAGAAGAAAACACTCACCCCAACAAATGCCACACTAATAAGCTCAAGCCATGACCAAAAAATTTGCAATCTGTAATTAAAATAATTATAGGCATAAGACGTGTCAGAAATGGCTTTTTTCAGATGTTTCATTTCATGTTTTTTACGGGCAAAAAGCTTAACGAGTAGAATATTACTGAGAATATCAACAAAGCGGCCAAGCATAATGCTGCCTGTATCTGATGCTTTATTTGAAAGACGCTGCACCGTAGGAACAAATAGCAAAGCAAAACCAACAAAAATACTAATCCAAACGAGGTAAACAATCCCAAATACAGGGTGTGCCATCCAGGCTAAAATAAGCGATGCCATAAAGTTGGTAAGTGTTCCGATAACTTGATCGGAGCTACTACGCAGTATGCGCCTGATGGCTTTAGGTGTTTCAGAAACTTTGGCACTAAGGCGGCCAGCAAAATCATTTTGATAATACCCCCAAGAGTGATCTTGCATATACATGGCAAGCTCTGTGCGAAGAACCCCTGCCATGCGCGGGTATAAATACCCTGAATAAAACCCTGCAAGACGAGAAGCAACAGGCTGCCCAATTAGGCACAACAGCACCCCCCAAAACAATACACCACTTAAATCTGACCAGATCGTTTCTGGTGTAGAAACTTCTAGTGCATCAACAATATACTTAATAAAGAGCGGGATAATAGCCAGACCAATATAGCCAAGAATATTAAGAAACATGACAGTTGCAATATGCCATTTATAAGGACGTATCATAACACCAAAAAATGCCCAAACAGTATTTGGTAAATTTTGCATCGTACGTGCATCATCAATATCAATTTTTAAAAACTTTGGTAACATTTTATACCTTATGCTTGCTCTGTTGTTTGTTCTTCTGCTTGTGTATGCGCGTTTTCACCGCCGAGGATATATCCCATTTTTTGAAGCTCAGATACAATTTGCTCTGCCGCTTCGTCTGGCTGCATACCACTTGTGTCAATAGATAGCTCAGGGTTCTTTGGCACCTCATACGGATCACTAATCCCAGTGAAATTTTTAATGATGCCAGCACGCGCTTTGGCGTATAAACCTTTACGGTCGCGCTTTTCGCAAATTTCAAGCGGCGTTGAAATATGCACCTCAATGAAACCGCCAACGCTGCTAATCATATCCCGTACCGTACGGCGCGTGCTTGCATATGGCGCAATAGGCGCGCACAGCGCTATGCCACCAGCTTTAGTAATTTCACTCGCCACAAAACCAATACGAGTAATGTTAATTTCGCGGTGCTCTTTACTAAAGCCAAGCTCTCTAGAAAGGTGCGTTCGCACAATATCCCCATCCAGAAGCGTCACGCTGCGGCCGCCCATTTCCATAAACTTGTTGAGCAGTGCATTGGCAACTGTAGACTTCCCTGAGCCAGACAGCCCTGTAAAGAATACAGTCAATCCGCGCTCATGGAGAGGTTTCATCGTTTTTCTCAGTTCTTTTAAAACCTCGGGGAAAGAGAACCAAGCCGGTATAGGCCCCCCCTCCGCTAGCATTTTA
>JAPKEQ010000010.1 GCA_028821995.1 Alphaproteobacteria bacterium | reverse complement strand
ACTAATAAGAAGAAAAATACCTTTACAGAAGTAGCTAAATATAGAATAAAGAGGAAAATTAACCTTTCCGTTTATTTATGGAGACATACATGACCATATCACTTGCATTTCTTGGGTTTCTACTTGCTCTCAAGCATTTTTTTGCTGATGGCCTCTGGCAAACAGAGTGGCATTACAAGAACAAGGGCACATTTTTGCACCCTGGCGGCATTGTACATAGCTTAAACCATGGTATTGGTGCTCTTGCAGCTATCCTTATTTGGAAATTTACTATGCAACCAGGCCTTTCCATGGCAATTGTTGGTGGCCTTGCTTTGTTTGATTTCATCACACACTATATCATCGACTACTGCAAAATGAACCTCACCAAAGGTAAAGGTTATAGCGCAATGGGAGAAGATAAAGAGGGCCGCCCTTGTCAAATGATCTATAACAACAAGTTCTATGTCTGGCTCGTTGCAGATCAATGTGCGCACTTTACTGTCTATGGCATCATTATAGCTATAATTGCCAGCACGCTTTAATCGACACACAGCTTTAAGCCCTCTCCTCATTGAGAGGGCTTTTTCATATCCGAAACCTATGAAAAGTAATTTTCTTTCGTTACCATAAACTTATAATGAAACACACTTACTCCATTACTTTAACCTTGGCTTTACTTTTTACAGGGCCTACGCCTCTGCATGCCAAACAGCTCAGCTATAACACGCGTTCATTAAGCTCTGGCACCAACATTCACATGCTCTGGAAAGACATGCATGGCAAAAAGCGCAGTACGGCTTTTACTGTTCCAACCTATGATCTCAAAGAAGGTGCCATCCAGTTTCAAGCTTACAACCCAAACACAATGAAGCGTTATACATTCACAGAAATCAAAAAGTATGCCCGCACCCTAGAAGGTGGCGGTAACAAAATCAGCGTAAAACTCAACCATAAAGGGGTTTTGTATAGTATTCAAAGCCGCTCTCAGCAGACACTCGGCCAAATTCAGCGCCAAATGGATTATAGGCTCGATAAAATTCAAAAAGATTACTTTTTAAAAAACGGGCTCAAAACCTACACGGAAAACGGTAAAGAGTATGTTATGCCAGATCATAGCCGTATTGCTAAAGAATACGTCGCTAAAATGCGCCCGATTGCCGCGGCTATTAAGCAAGCTAACCGTGGTAAAAGCATGAGAGAAACTTTGAATTATGCCTTAAACTTTGTGCAAGCAATTCCATATAACACGCTGGTAAGCCGCGTAACCAGCAATGGACAAGGGTTTGCCACACCTTACGGCATCCTTATGAACAACCAGGGGGACTGCGACAGTAAAAGTGTCATGTACGCTGCCATTATAAAAAACTTATACCCTTCCGTTAGTGTTGCTATGGTTTATGTGCCTAAACATGCCTTTTTAGCCCTATCACTACCGCAAAAACAGAACGATTGGGCACTCCGCCTTGGCGGAAAAACGTACGTACTCACAGAACCAGCAGGGCCGGCTCTTGTTCCTGTAGGGGCTATTTCTCCAAGCAGTAAAAAATACCTTCAGGGTAAAAATTATAATTATGAAAAAATTAACTTTTGACAGCTCCCTAAAACCCTTCTAAAAGTAAGCTTTACATAAAGGGAGAAGGTTATATGTCCAGTACACAGGCACACAGCACACAGCAATTCCTTACACAAGGCCTAGAACATGCAGAAAAAATCCGCACGCTTTGCTCTGAAATTGAACAAGAAACAGACCTGTCACCGCACAACCCAAATGTAAATCGCATCTTGTCCTCGCTTGTTACTTACCTGTCTCATATTGAGAACTGCGGCGAGTGCTCTTACATGCCGTTTGAAACGCTCACTAAAGAAGCTATAAAGCTGCCAAAACTATGCGGCGAAGCTGAGTGTATGATGGAAAAATTTTGGGCCGCACATTTCATTAGCAAAAAACAAGTCACTCAAGAAACTCTAAAAGAGTTCTGGTACTACAATAATTATAAAGCTCTCTGGGACCTTGAAAAAGACCTTATTGAAACATCTGCTAAAGATAAAACACTCGTTTTTCTTGGATCCGGCGCCATGCCATTTACGGCTTATTTTGCGGCATGGAGCGGCTATAATGTGATCTGCATAGACTTTGATAAAGAAGCCTGTGCACTTTCAAAAAGTCTCATTCAAAAGCTTGGCCTTGATGAGAAAATTCAAGTGATACAGCACGATGCAACAACCTTTGCTTTTACAAAAGAGCATTTTGTTATTTGCGCCAGCTTGATTGAAGGTAAAGAAAACCTCTATAAAGCTCTATTTGAGCGTGGCATTGAAAACTTTGCTGTCAGAGACGCTGAAGGCGCCTACAAGTTCCTTTATGCGCCATCTCCCCGCCCAGCCCTGGACACATACATTGAAATGGCGCAAACTGTTCCTAACGAGCAATGCATCAATACACTGCGCCTCTTTAAGCATGCAGACCTCGGCGAATAGATTAAAGAAGGATATTTAAACATGGACAGTTCAAAAGCATCACTTGAAGAACTTCTCATGGCGTTTCAACTGCCTGAAGAATGGGTAGAAAAACTTAAAAAAGGAACGCTCACAGCTTCTGATATCCGTCAAATTTACCGCCTGCTTAAGCGCAATTATTTAAACCACCCTATGTTTAAAGAGCTCATTGCCCTGCTTGAAGAAAAACATATAGAGCTTGAAGGATCTCTTGAGCTTGATGATGCTTTTGAAATGGCGCGTACCGATCGAGAGCCAGATCTAGAACGCTAAACTTTAAAACTGCACAAGCTTGTTTGTATCAACAATTTCTTTGCCAGCATTTTTAGCATGAGGCAAATTTTTGACAACCAAACCATGTGGATGGTGCGCAGACCAAGCATACCAGTAAGCATAATGTGCTTTAATTTCCACTTCTGGCGGTGCAAGTAGCTTTACTCTGCCAGATGGCTTCATTGGCTCAATCGCAAGCGGAATACGTTCTTTACCAAATCTAAACTCATAACGCCCAGACCCATGATTGACCAGTTCAGAAAGCTTAAAAGCTACTGCAACTTTATCTTTCCCTCGTGTTAGCTCTACCCCATATACAAGCTCTTTACGGGGCAAGTCATCTCCATAATACATGGTTGGGAAAACAAGCTGCGTATCTCTTGCAAAAGTTTTACTAATGGGATGAACGCCATAAGGGCGGTCGTACCCTGTTTGAGGGTTAATAACAGTTCCATCTGGAAAGGCTCTTTTAAACATTTTCCATCGCGTCATAAAAACGGGTATATAATCTATCTTCCCACCTGAAAAATCTCCAGAAATAGCCTCTCCAACCAGTGGAGACCATAAAGAATGGTGAGTGCGATCATACAAAATACCAGCCCCTTGATACACAAGGCCTGTATGCCCAAACACAAGCTCTTGGCCTTCAATTGTACGGTTAAAAGCAAGGGCTGCGCCAGCAAGAGCGTCCCAGCTCACATATACAGGTGTAGAACCCAAAAGATCATTTACGCCATGGTGCCAGTTTAGAATCTTTACAGGGTAAGCACGCGTGTCCCCGTTAAGAGAAACACCAACAACAAAATCGTCATCTTGCAGTGTCTTCTCATGAGCAGCTGGTAAAATTTCAGGGAACAGAAGCGTCATAATAGAATCTGGTAACGTACCCCCATCTAAAAGACGGTCTTTTTTAACCGTCAGTCTACTAAAATCAAAAGAGATAAGCTGGGTTTCATTAAAGATACGCTCTATCGGGCGCTCTGTTTCAGCATGAGAGCTATAAGCTCCCAAAACCATAAATGCGGCTAAGAAAAATTTCATCATGGGCGTCATCATAAACCATTTTCTCCGAATCTAAAAGAAAACCCTCCTTGCCCGAACGATCAAAGTCCTTTAACATTTCTATTAAATAAAAAGGACAAAACACCCCTATGAAACACCTTATTCTTTCTTTAATGGCAATAGCTTTTACTTTTTCTGCACAGGCAGAAGAACGCACATGGCCTAACGATGCAACACTTGTAACCCTTAGCGAACAAGCCACACGCAAAGTGACACAAGACCGCTTAAATGCAACGCTTCGCATTGAAGCCAAAGGCGTAAGCCCGCGTAGCGTGCAGGACGACGTAAACACAAAAATGAAAAAAGCCCTCGGCATGGCGAAGATGAAAAAAACAATTGATGTGACCACTGGTAACTACAATGTTTACTCTCGCGAAGAACGTAACAAGGACGGCAAAGTCATCCGCACGCGCTGGCATGCAAGCCACAGCATCATCCTTGATAGTAAAGATAGCGCGACCCTACTTGATCTTTCAGGCAATATTCAAGAACTTGGCTTTGTGATGAATGGCCTTAACTTTTACCTCAGCGAAGAGAAAAGCGCCAAAATTAGTGAAGAGCTCCTCCTTGAAGCGCTTGATCGCCTTAAATCTAAAGCGGAAGCCATTGGTAAAACACTGGGCAAAGACGACGTGCACCTTTCTCAGGTGAACACAACAGGCTACATGCCACCGCGTCCGCAGCCTATGTATAAACAGCACAGAGGCATGGAAATGATGGCCATGGCTGCTGATATGGCTGCGCCCGTTGCTGAAGGCGGCGACGATACAGTTCGCGTGACTGTGAGCGCAACTGCGGTTCTTATGGATTAAACGCTTCATCCCATAACAAAAGCCCCCTGATTTAGGGGGCTTTTGTTATTCGTTTTTTAGGTCAGCGGCGCATTTCAAAAGTGAAACTGTCCACATCTCCACGGCTAGTTTTCTGTGATACAGAAACCGTATTAGGGAACTCGCTGCCTGAGTTATCGGTAAAGCGTACGGTTATCACTTCAGCTTTGTTTGTCAGTGTCAGCACATAGCGATCACCGCCAGCGCAGCGTTCAACCACAACATGATCCAGCGTGGCTTTCAAAATGGTGCATTTGTTGTCACCTTGGATAAGGTCTGCACCCTTGCCAAACAGATTGCGACCCGGCAAGTTTTCCTTGGCCTGATCAGCAAGTCCACGGCTCAGGCCATCGGCAATGCTGCCTTTATGGCGCTTGATTTGGCTGTAACGTGCGGAGTTGTAGTCAAAGACCACCAACACCTCACGGCCACTGCCATCGGTGAAGGTTATGCCCTGCAACTGAAACCATTCTTCCGAAGAGTCCAGTGCCGGCGTAGCACTGAGAGTTGCGCCGACTTCACCAGAGCCGCCACTTTTTACGGTGACTTTTGGCGCAGGGTCTGGGCCAAAACAGCCAAAAAGGCTCAATGACGCAACCAGAAGCACACCAGATGTCAGAATACGTTTAATCATAGGAGTTATCCTTCTTGAAAAAGAAAAGAGAGGTCAGGTAACCTCTCTTTTATAAAGGTGAAAAGTTAAGTTTTCAAGGCCTATTCTTTCCAAGACATGGCATAGCCAGTATCTTCAGCGCCCTCAGGTAGGTCACTCACCACTTTAAGCGGACGTCTCGTATCCACCATAATCGCAACTTCTTGTGCCATTTTACCAGCAAGCTTATCTTGCTCGCGGTACTTTTTAGGATGAGGCCCATGATGGAGACCGCGCGGGTGCAGGGTTAACATGCCTTCTCTGACGGTTGAGCGAGAGAAAAAGTTACCTGCGTGATAAAAAATCGTCTCATCGTAATCAATGTTACGGTGGTAGAACGGTACTTTTTGGGCGTCCTCTGTGCTTTCATGGGGACGTGGTACAAATGAAATGACGTAGAAGCCTTCGCCAACAAATGTGGCGTGTACAGAGGGTGGCAGGTGGTAGTTATGAGAAATAATCGGGCGAATATCCCGCCAGTTAAGGGCATAAGGGAAAAGGTCCCCCTTCCAGCCTGTCACGTCCACAGGGTCAAATTCATAAGTGAGTTCAGTGACACCATCCGCATCTTCTACGCGCACAACCCACTCTTTGCCTTTACCATGGCTGCCTTCGGTATTTTCTTCTGGCAGGCGGTAAACGCCAGGGTCAGCATGAGCGTGCTTACCAAGTAGGCCGCGCTCAGGCAGGCCAATGTGGCTTTCAATACCATCAATCACATAAAAGAAAGCATCTTCTGAGGTGAGTTGCATTTGATATGTCGCGCCGCGCGGCAAAAAGAGATAATCCCCTTCTGAAAATTTAAGGCTTCCAAATTCGCTAATAAGTACACCCTCACCGCGGTGCGTAAAGATCAGACGATCACCAAGTGCATTACGGCGCAGGTAGGTCATGTTTTCAGACAAATGCCAGCCGCTTAGCAGCACTTCATCATTATACATAAGCGTTTTTTCAACATCAGAATCACTGCCCACAAAGGTGTCAAGGTACAGACAACGGGGCTGCTTAGGGCCTGAAATTTTACGCCATCCTGTTGGCGGATTTTTATGATAAATATGGCTTGCAGGGCCATCAAACCCTTCAGTCCCCAGCTCTTCTTCATATGTATTTTTTGGCACAGATACATGCGCCTGCTTGCTTGCATCACCGCGGCGCTGTGGTGGATAAAGAGGAGAACCTGCCATTTTATTAACCCTTATTTAATTTAATAAAAAGCATAGCACACACAATACATCCCAACAAATAACCGTCACATTAAATAAAAATACCACAACATTTCCAATGTAAGTTCAAACATTCTCCTTTATAGCTCCACATGCCTGTACAAAATTTATGTCAGCTCACATAATCCTTACATAAGAAGGAAAAAGATATAATGATGCGCTTCATAGCCATATGCCTATTTCTCATAGTACCTCTCATGTGGAGTGTAGCTGGACACACTGCATGCTCTGCTGCGCCCGTTGGTATAGCAAATGACCCTGTTTTACAAATGCGCCTTAACGGAGATAATGAAGCAGGCTTTGGCCCTGCAAACAGCTTAACTTCAACAGAAGAAGGCGTTGTTGTTTGGGATGATGCAAACAAGACACTTGTCGCCTGTGATGGAACCAATTGGATTCCATTACAGAAAAAATTACCTACAGCTTGTTCATCAGGACAAAAACTAAACTGGAACGGAAGTCAATGGACATGCATCTAAGAAAATTAATTTTAGTTTTAGGCTTATTTTTGCTTCAACTTACTATGAGCTACGTAGCCAATGCTGCCTGCTCTGCTGCACCTGTAGGTACAGCAGCAGACCCCGTTCTTCAAACCCGCCTTAACGGTGATAGCCAAGCAGGCCTTGGCGCTGCAAATAACCTAACATCAACAGAAGAAGGCGCTATTGTTTGGGATGACACAAATAATACACTTGTCGCCTGCGATGGAACCGATTGGATACAACTCGGTGACTCCCATTTACCAACAAGCTGTTCATTAGGTGAGACAGTTGAATGGGATGGCAGCGATTGGGCATGTGCTTCTAATGCTGGAACAGCTGCCGAATTTTACTCTACTGCTGCTGGAAACGGTTATTCTTGTGGACTCAAACCAGCTGGTACAGTTTGGTGTTGGGGGGGGCGATGGTTCAGGGCAATTAGGTAATGGCGCAGGAGGGAGTACTGTCTCCCCTGAACAAATTGCAGAAGCAGGCCTGTGGGTTCACGTTGATATTGGAACTAACGGCAGTACAACATGCGCAGTAAAATCTGATCTTACTGCTTGGTGCTGGGGAGAAAATACTTATGGCCAAGTCGGCGATGGCACAACAACACTAAAACAATCTCCAACTCAAGTCTCAGGGGGAGGGGTATGGAAAAGCCTCTCACCAGGACCTTATCACACATGCGGTGTCAAAACTGATAGTACAGCTTGGTGCTGGGGAGAAAATGACGTAGGGCAACTCGGCATTGGAACAACATCTAATAAATCCATTCCTACGCAAATCCCAGGTGATCCAGATTGGCAAAGCATATCTGCTGGCCAAGACTATACATGCGGCATTAAAATAGATGGTACAGCTTGGTGTTGGGGTAATGGAGGGAGCCATAGATTGGGCAATGGGTCCACTGCTAATAGAACTTCCCCTCGGGCCGTATCTGGCGGGTTAAGTTTTTCTAAAATAGATGCGGGGCATACAGCCACCCTAGCTTTAGATACCACAGGCCACTTATATGGGTGGGGTGGAAATGGCAATGGCACTGGGAGCAGTCAAAGTACACCTAATGCTGTTTCAGCAACAGAAACATGGCTTGATATTAGCTCAGGGGACCAACAGTCCTGTGCTGTAAAATCAGACGGTACTGCATGGTGCTGGGGTATTAACAACTATGGAGAGCTTGGTTTTGCGACACTAGATGACCCCCTCACACCCACAGCCGTGGTAAGCAGCGATGGTTGGAAGACTATTTCAACAGGCTCAACCCATACCTGCGGTACAAAAAGCCATGGTAATGCTTTATGTTGGGGCAGAAATTCATCTGAGCAGCTTGGATTTGAAAGTGAACCTGCCTACAATATATATATGCCAGTAGAAATACCCAACTAAAGTATATGCTTTTTAAGGCCATTTAACGATAGGCGGCATGCTCATAAGAATAGCTTCTGTATTGCCGCCTGTTTCAAAGCCAAACTTAGTGCCCCTATCATGAAGCAGATTAAACTCAACATAACGGCCGCGGCGAATCAGTTGATGCTCACGGTCTGCCTCAGTAAAAGGTTCATCTTTGCGTCGGTTCACAATTTTTGTGTATGCCTCAAAAAAACCTTCGCCTGTACCTTTAATCAACGCCCAATCTTTCATCAGATCATCACTACTTAGCCCCTCAATGAATGTGCCGCCAACACCGCGTGGCTCATCTCTATGGGGCAGGTAAAAATATTCATCCGCAGCTTTTTTATATGTGTCGTATGTGCCTGCACCGTATATATCGCAAGGCGCTTTTAAAGCATCATGGAAAAGTTTTGTATCTTCCGCGTAAGGGAAGTATGGCGTCAAATCTGCTCCGCCCCCAAACCAACCGGTAGATGTTTCAATACGGCGCAAATTCATATGAACAGCAGGTACTTTAGGGTTTGCTGTATGCGCAACAAGGCTGACTCCGCAGGCCCAAAACTTACCGTTATTTTCCATAGCACCAGGAATTTTTTCTCTAAATTTTTCACTGAACGTGCCATGTACATGAGAGAAGTTCACACCCACTTTTTCAAACACTTTACCGCGCATTACGCGCATTTCACCATGCCCTTGCAGCATTTCACCTTCTGGTTTTGTCCATGGCTGAATTTCAAATTGACTGCCCCCATCAATCTCCTCAAAGGCATCTGTCACACGCTCTTGAAAATCCTTAACCCAGATTGCAAAATCATTTCTAAATGTCATAAACTTTCTCCTGTTGGCAGTTTTTGTAGCTGCCTTAAAGCTTCAAAAATGCCCATACCTGCGCTTTGTGCCACATTTAATGAGCGGGCATCTGGAAGCATGGGAATTTTTACAAGCCCATCTGCGGCCTCTAATACTTCATCATCCACGCCAGTGCTTTCACGGCCCATCAAAAGCATATCTCCTGCTTGAAACTCAAAGTTTTGAAGTTCAGTTTCTGCAAATTTAGTCATAACAACAAGGCGAGACTCTTTAGGCTTGCTCATCATAAACTTTTCAAAGCTTAAATGACGATGTAAATCTACCTGATCAAGATAGTCCATACCAGCACGGCGCATTTTTGGTTCATTCCAAATAAAACCGAGCGGCTCAACCACATGCATTGCAGCACCAAGCGCTGCGCATGTACGCGCCATTGCCCCCATATTTTGAGCAATTTCAGTTTGGTATAAAACAAGGCTAAGTGGTGTGTTTTTCATAAAACAAAGAGTGCACAGAAAGGAGAAAAATATCAAGAAAGAAAAAGGCTCTCCCACATATGGAAGAGCCTTAAAATCGATTACCAGTCATATTGCAATTGGACCTTTGCGCCATTTTTTCTAGGTTTAATACGGCACTGCCAGATGCCATAAGAACAATCAAACCCGCGCGAAAGTTTACGCGCGAGGCGTTCAGCTCCAGAAGGGCTATCAAAAGAAGGAGGGCGACTTTGACTTTGCTCATTTGTAGAGCCATAACGTTGTTCAATACGTTCCCAGTTCACATCACCAGGACCAGCACTAACAGCAAGAGGGGAAAAGAAGAGAGTCACAATAAGAATAAGCTTTTTCACAGGAGAATTCTCCAGATTAAAACGGGCCACAGATTCATTTGTTACACCATAGTATGAAACGCCCCCCTCTCACGTCAAGTCAAAACCCTTATTTCATAAAGGTTCACCTTATAGCAAACCATGCTTTTTACCAATCACTGAAAGCGCATCCAATGCATGAGATATGTCCAAAGTGCTCAGCGCGGCACTCATTTGAATACGAAGCCTAGCAGCCCCTTCTGGCACGACAGGGAAACCAAACCCTGTTACAAAGAAGCCTTTTTTTAGCATATCATCTGCCATTTCAATAGCCAGAGACGTTTCACCAACAATAATTGGGATAATCGCGCTTTCACCATCAAGGGGCTTAAACCCTAAAGCATTTAAACCATCACGCATTTGCTTTACATTATCGTGAAGTTTATCCATAAGCTCAGGCTCTTTTTCAAGCGCCTCAAGGGCACCAATTGTACCGCCTGCCGTAGCCGGAGAAATGGCATTTGAAAATAGATGCGGCCGAGAGTTTTGCACAAGCAGCTGGGTCAGCTCTTTTGAACCGCAAATATAACCGCCAGCAGCACCGCCAAGGGCTTTACCAACTGTGCCTGTTATAATATCCACCTGCCCCTCTAAGCCAAAATGCTCGATAATGCCTTTACCTGTCTTACCAAGCACACCAACTCCATGGCAATCATCTACAATAAGTACCGCGTTATAAGCTTTACACAAACGCACAAGCTCAGGAAGGTTGGCGATGTCTCCTTCCATAGAGAACACGCCATCTGTCACAACAAAGCGGTTTGGTGCATCCATAGATGCTTTTAGCTTTGCTTCAAGGTCCATCATGTCGCTATGCTTGTAAACATCACGCTTCACAGCTTTAGAAACAAGGCGGCAGCCATCAATAATACTGGCATGGTTTAGCTCATCGCTTAGTAGCACATCCCCCGGCTTGCAAATTGTTGCAAACAGGCCTGTATTCGCTGACCAGCATGATGGGTAAGTGATACAAGATTCTGTTGCGTGGAACGCTGCAAGTTTATCTTCAAGCTCTTCATGAATGGTCATTGTGCCGCAAATAAAGCGTACAGAGGCTGTGCCGTTACCATATTTTTCAAGAGCAGATTTGGCAGAAGAAACAACATGAGGGTGATTAGCAAGACCGAGGTAGTTGTTAGAAGAGAGTACAACGACCTCACCGCCAGCTTCACGCATTTGTGTATGAGCCGACATAGGCGCATCAAGGTGACGTAATTCTTTCAGTGTTCCTGCGCCTTTATGAGCCTTAATTTGTGATGCTAACTGCGTTTGAAATGATGTATTCATCGCTCTCTCCTCTTCAAATTTCTATATACCGCCATCATAACACGAAAGTTTAAGAATAAAAAAAGGGCGCCAAGAGGCACCCTTTAAAAGTTTAGAAATCGATTGGTTAGGCGGCTTTTTCGCCATTAATATTTTGCCATTCTTCTTCTGAACAAGTATCGCCGCAGACCAATATATAAATCTGCTCACTGTTCCGTTTCATCATAGGAACAACGCCCAATTTTTCATTGAACGGTGCGTTGGCATCCATCAGCTGGAAGCCCTGGTCTTCCATTTGGCTGATTGTGCTGATTTGCTTTTCGTTGGTTCCATCGATGAAAGTCAAATTTGTCATGTATTGTAGGCCTTTCCAGAAAGGTAGAAAAATGAAACAGCGAAACTGTTTCAGTGAAATTGCTGATAAATCAGCAAAACAGGTAATTCAGATATTTAAGCTTGTCTAATATATGGATTTTTAATCCTATTTCAAGGGATATTCTATATATCTATGTAAAAAAATTAAAACTGGCTAAAATCTAGTACTGTTTTAATACTTTTCCCGGCTTTCATGAGGGCAAAAGCGTCTTCAAAACTCTCTGCATTTACAGTATGGGTGATTAGTTTTTCAACTGTACCTGCATGGCTACGCTGAAATTTATCAACCTGCTGCCAAGTTTCATACATTTTGCGGCCAATAACGCCGTGTACAGATACGCCTTTCATAATAATATGCTTTGCAAAATCAAAAGAAACCTCGCCGCTTGGAAGGCCTAGCATAGCAACCGTACCGCCAGCCTGAACGGCCTCAAATGCATCGCTCATGCCTGCAGAATGGCCGCTCATTTCAAGCACAGAACCAATTTCAACACCTTTAAGAGCGTTCCATTTACTTCCCTCCGCGCTATCAACCGCTTCATCTGCGCCAAATTTTAAAGCCAGCGTTCGTTTTTCTGGGTTTGGCTCAAACACAAATACACGCCTTGCTCCATGTGCCTTTGCCATAGAAACAGCGGCAAGGCCAATGGTGCCAGCACCTACAATAAGTGTATCCTTACCATTTACCTGTGCTGCATCCACCGTATGCATCGCATTACCAAGTGGATCAAAAATAGCGGCATGTTTTGTTGGAATAGAACTATGGACCGGCCAAACATTGCTCTCAGGAAAATTAAAGACTTCTGCAAATGCACCATCACGGTGCACACCTACAATTTCTGTTTGCTCACACAGGTGTGCTTTGCCTGCTTTACAGAGGGAGCAACGACCGCAAACTACATGACACTCTCCACTGACCATTTGGCCTGTTTCCACACGCGTCACAGCACTGCCGACGGCAACAACTTCACCCACAAACTCATGGCCTAAAACACGTGGCGGTTTTACATGTTTTTGTGCCCAAGCATCCCAGTTATAAATATGCATATCCGTACCGCAAAGGCCGGCATAATGGATTTTTATTTGAACACCATGAGAAGATGGCGCCTCTGGTCGAGACGTTTGAATTGGAGATAGCCCTTCTTTTGGATCCGTTTTAGCGATAGCGAACATGAGACAATCTCCCTCCTTTTCAATTTAAGAAACCCATCATAGCACCGCTTTATACGTTTTTACAAACCCAACAATAAAAAGGCGCCCGCAGGCGCCTTTTAAATTTTCGATTATCGTGGACTTAGTCCTTTGGTGGAAGGTTTGGATCATAAGGAACAATCGTAATCATCCCTGAAGACGGTGTTTGGTCTGGGTCTTGGTTTTCAGCATTTGCCTGATCACCTTCACCCTCGCCTTCACTTTCGCCCTCACCTTCTTCAGCAACTTCACCTTCTTGCTCTGTTTCCACAGGCATGGTGAATTCAATGTTTGGCTTAGGCTCGCCTTGGCCTTGTCCTTGACCTTGCTGGCCCTGTTGACCTTGGCCTTGGCTTTGCTCACCTTCACCTTGCTCACCTTCACCCTCGCCCTCAGATGGCTCTTCAGGCTCAGTACCATGAACTTGTTCCCAGGCCTCTTTAAGGCCTTCTGCGAGATCATTGTTCTTTTGGTTTTGGTAAAGCTTACAGGAGTGCACTTCCGGATAAATAGAAGAGCCCACCCACAAATGAACATAGCCGCGCTCCGTAATAGGAGGAGCACGCAAGATATACTTAACAAGGTCAGCACCTTCAATAAGCCTGAGGAGCGGTTTCCCGTCCTCATTCATCCTTGGATTGCCTTCAGCATCAAGCATAGGCTCAACAACGCGATCAACAGCTTGCCCTGCCCCAAACATCATTTGAGACTGGCCTTCAGCGTTGTAAACAACGCTGAAGCACCCAGGGTTTGGCGTGCCGATGTGGTCATTTTTACCTTGGCTGTAAGCTGCATCATAGATGACATCAGGCATACTCACCTGAACAACAATAAACAGCACAAGAAAGACAGCACCAATACCTGTAACAAGCAGTGCAATCCAAGGCTTAATCTTCGCCCCTAGAGCCGAAGAAACACCTACTGCGCTAGAAACAAGGAAGAAAGCACCAAGGGCTGCAAGCACGATATACACAAGGGTCATCGTGTTGCCTGCCATGACATATTCTACAAGAAAATCATACATAGCACTCTCCTTTTAGCGTGATTGCGGGCCAGCAGAACTGGCTGCAGGTGGCATGTTACAAACAGAGTTCCGTCCGCCACTTGCAGTAGCAATACGAAGATCTATCGACGGTGCAAGCACTGAAGTTTCAACAACCTGGCCTTCTTCATTCACCATAAACTGAACGCCATACTCCATACCTCTACGGGTATAAGGAATTTGATGCTCAATCAGAAAACGATCGGGCTGGTCTTTGTTCACCTCAATCTTCAGATCAACAAGCATAGGCATGTCTTCGCTCACCGCGTCACCACGGTTAGAGTAAAGATGAACCGATACAATATATTGACCTGCCGGAAGGCGAAGGCTACGAGCCCCAACAACTTCACGGTTTACGTCTTCCTTAATGTCAGACCCACTCCAACCACGATCATCCTCATCCAGCTTCAGCAGGCGAGACTTACGCAATTGAGACGGATAGCCAACAAGTTCACAGCGTCCACCTTCGGGTGCAATGTAAGCAACCCATAGGTCGAAGTCAGCTCTTGAGTGCCCAGACTGAACTGGAACACCTTCTCTTTGTAGGACACTCTGGCGATGGCTATTGGTATCTTCCCGGAAAGGAAGGCCAACATCCCACACGGACGTCACATAAAGAGCAGATTCTTCAGGTTCAACAGGGTCAGCTTTTGGATTGACGATCAGCAGCAAAAGGATAATGAGGATAAGGAGCGTGCCGGCAAAGCCGGCCCACCCATCAGCGATCAAGTTCGCAACCGCATTATCTCCACTGCTGTCATCAAAAGAATTGTCAAATCGCATGATTAAACACTCCTTCTAAATTATGCAGTAGAATCTTCAGATTCCTTCTGCTGGGTTTCAAGTTCTTTCCAACGCTTCATCAGCTCTTCGGCAAGCTCAGGATCGTTCACAACAGGCAAAACCTGTGTGTCGGTCATGGTGATTACCGTATTACTGATTTCACTGGCATTCATCTTTTGAGTAATCGCCAGATAGCTGGCAACCACAAAACCAACCGCACCATAAAGTGTGGTGGCAAATGCGGTTTTAAAGCCATCAAGCGCGCCGCCAATTTTACCGACAATTTCTTCAAAGACGATAGACTCGCTCAGTCCCAAGGCGTCAATACCAAACATAAAGCCGGCAAAGGTACCAATAAGACCCAGAACAGTCAAAAGACCCGATACACCAATCACCCACATCAGACGACGTCCAAGCTCGCTATTAAAACGATCTTGAAAATTGTTGATGTTGATTTTGTACTTGGGGTTGGTCTTTAGGGATTTACCCATACGAACATACAGACGCGCAACGATAGAATCGTCACGAATACCGTCAAGATTACCAGTTACCATTGTCAAAGCACGTTCAACAGGCTTCAAGGAATCATTATCCAAATGGGCTTTCACCAATTTAGTGTCAATCATGGCACGATCAAGAGAAAGGCCAGAACGAAGCAAATTGAACCATACCCAAATAATAGCAACACAGATACCTGCGCACCACCAAAAGGGAATTGTGCCAACTTCAAGAATAAAAGGGTTAAGAACGCCCTTACCATAACCAAGCAAACCAGCGGCGGTTAGCACAGCGAGGGTAAAGATGAATTTACTTGTATTTTTGTAGACCATGTTCTTAAACATGTCTCTCTCCTTTCAGAAAAAGGAAAAACGCCCTATTGGCGGAGCTCCAGGATTGGAGCAAAATTTACGATTAGAGATTTATAATTAAATACAGTATACAACTTTATTTAAGGTAGATCAAACAACAATCCAGAAAAAGTTTGTTTTTTTATATATATAAAGAAAACCCCTCTCACCTGAGAGGGGTTTTACAGGGCATTACACCTTAAGCAACGGCTGTTTCCTCAGCTTGAGGCAGGTTCACATGCTTAATATGAAGTTCCATAAGCTGCTCTGGTGAAGCTTCGCTTGGTGCTTCCATAAGAAGGTCTTCCGCACGTTGCGTCATTGGGAAGGCTGTAATCTCACGAATGTTAGCAGTATCCGCAAGAAGCATAATTGTACGCTCAACGCCAATTGCCCAACCACCATGAGGGGGAGCACCTAGCTTAAAGGCTTTAATCATACCGCCAAACTGCGCGTCCACAACGCTTTTACCGTAGCCAGCGAGTTCAAATGCCTTGTACATAATTTCTGGCTTATGGTTACGAATTGCACCAGACAGAATTTCAAAACCATTACATACAGCATCGTACTGGTAACCCACAATAGTGAGAGGATCCTGCGTTTCAAGCGCTTCCATTCCGCCTTGAGGCATAGAGAATGGGTTGTGTTCAAAGTCAAGCTTACCTGTTTCTTCATCGCGCTCGTAAATTGGGAAGTCCACAATCCAGCAAATACGAAAAGCGTTTTCTTCTTTTAGGCCAAGGTCTTCACCGATGCGCACACGTAGCGGTGAAAGCTGTTTGTATAGGTCTGGCGTTTTACCAGCCACGAAGAACAGGCTATCGCCTTGCTTAAGGCCTGCGCGCTCAAACATAGACTTTACGCTCTCTTCAGAAATAAACTTAAGGAGAGGACCTTTAAAACCGCCTTCTGCCCACGTAATATAACCTGGAGCCGCTGGCATACCGAGTTGCTTTTGCGCCCAAGAGCCAAGCTTTTCAAACCAGCTACGCGGCTGAGCAGCTGCGCCCGGTGCAGGAATTGCGCGTACATGACCTTGCTTTTCTACAATACCTTTAAATACGCCAAAATCAGAGGCTGCCCATTCTTCGCTTACATCCATAATTTCGATAGCAATACGTAGGTCAGGCTTATCTGATGCATATTTCAACATAGAATCTGCGTAAGTAATGCGGCGCAGAGGACCTTGATCCACTTCATACTTTACGCCTGTATAGTCAGAAAATTCTTCCATTAGCGGCGGAAACACATCTTCAAAAGCTTTAAAAGTGTCTTCCTGCGTCACAAAGCTCATTTCCATATCCAGCTGGTAAAACTCAGTTGGAGAACGGTCTGCACGGGCATCTTCATCTCTAAAGCAAGGTGCGATTTGGAAGTACTTATCAAACCCACTTACCATAAGAAGCTGCTTAAACTGCTGCGGTGCTTGTGGAAGGGCATAAAACTTACCAGGGTGTACGCGAGAGGGTACAAGGAAGTCACGCGCGCCTTCTGGTGAACTGCTTGTAATAAGCGGTGTTTGGTGTTCTTTAAAGTTAAGATCCCACATGCGGCGGCGCATAGATGCAATCACATCACTACGCAGGCCAATGTTACGAGACATACGCTCTGTACGCAAATCCATAAAACGGTACTTAAGGCGCATATCTTCAGGAATTGATTCATCGCTAATATTATAAGGAATTTGTTCAATATCGGCACTCAGGACATCCATAGATGCCACATCCACTTCAATTTCACCCGTTTTCATTTTCGGGTTAATTTGCGCCTCGTCACGGGCAACAACGGTGCCTTCAACACGAATCACTGTTTCAAGAGATGTGTGCGTTACTTTATCGATAAGCTCAGCCCCCGCACTTTGCGGATCAAAAACAATTTGAGTAATACCGTAGGCATCCCTTAAATCAACAAAAGCAACCCCACCATGGTCACGGCGACGGTATATCCATCCAGAGAGAGTGACGGTTTCACCCACCTGAGTTTTGTTTAAATCTCCACACGTATGTGTTCTGTATTCGTTTGGCATATTCTGTGCTTACTTAGGTTATATGATATATATGCGAATTTTTTACGCATTAGGGCTGTAATGTCAACCGTTTTAACACTATAATATAAGATAGTATGAAAAAAATTATAAAAACACTCGCTTGGACGTCTGGCTTATTTTTAGCCTCTCATGTCAATGCCCAGAACATTTTCGAACGCGCCCTTCTTCAAGAAGAGCCTGAAGAGTTCACAAATCAAAACATTCTAGATGAAGTAAAAGAGTTTAATACGACGGCTGATGTTATTAAACGCTCCCGCATTAAAGACGGGCCAATCCTTGACCATGACATGAAAGGTGAGCGCGAAGCGCAAAATCGCGATGAAGCTTATATTAAACAGCTTTTAAAATTCCGTAATATGGGCCTCTCTGATGCAGAAATTTCAAAGCGCATCATCATGATTCAAAAACTTCAAGATATGGGATTTGCCAATACAATTGAGGGCTTCATTAACGCTTCTCGCTCCGGGAACATTGATGCGGTTTACCTCTTTTTACAAGTAGGCCACAACCCCAATGATCAAAATTCATTTGGAACCTACCCGCTCCTAACTGCTGTGCGTGCAAATCAAGTGCAAATCATCGACGTTCTCTTAGAGGCTGGCGCTAACGTAAATATCGCTAACTCTATTGAAGAAACACCACTCCTTGTGGCTGCTAAGAACAACAACGACACCGTTGTTAAGCGACTCATTGAAAAACGAGCAGGAGTAAACGCCACGAATGCTGAAGAGTGGACACCACTTTATTACACAATTGAAAATGATAATGTCCACATGTTCAATGCACTTATTAAAGCTGGCGCAAACCATAACCACCAAAACCGCTTTGGTATTACGCCACTTATGCTTTCTTCTTATAAAGGATCCATTAAATTCACCAAAGCTCTTCTAGAGTTAGGGGCAAACCTCAAACCAAGAGACATTAACAGTAACAACGCATTACTCATTGCCGTAATTTATGGGCACTTCAACGTGGCAAAATACCTCCTTGAGAAGGACGCAAACCCAAACACAACCAATAGAAATGGCCGCACAGCTATTGATCTTGCTCTTGATTATGGCCACCTTGATATTGCAAACCTTCTCCTTGCCCACGGCGGTAAAAGAGGTACAATTCTAGGTCTTGGAGAAAACGGTTAAAGCTTTTTAAAGCTCTTCGTCCCCACCAATAATGGCTCTTAGTTTATGGTTTTTACGACGTTCCACGACGCGAGATATCGGGTACGTGGTAAGCTGTCTAAGCCCTGCAACCGTTGTAAATGACCTAAACATCCCCATAGCACGAGAACGCATAAGGCGGCGAATTTCATCAGGGTGAACCTTCCCTTCTTCTTTAATTGTTGCCAGAAGCGGTATAATTAAAAGAATAAGAATGGCCGCGCCTACAAATAGAAAATCATAATTACGCAAATCGTAGGCCACAACTTTTGTCAGCTCTTCTGGTGTTGCCCATACAAAATTAAGGCGTAAGCTATATCCATTAAGCTTCTCAACAAAATAACCACCAGCGATAGAGGCAATACCTGCTGCAAAAGAAGAAAGCATGGTTGACGTTGCCATATAGCTTGATGCTTTGGCCTGCGGTGCAATTTTAAGAGCAATCACTTGCGTAGATAAAATCACCCCTGAAAGACCAATTCCAATAAGAATATGAATCAGTATCAAAATTGGAATTGTATAAAAATGCGGCTCAGGGAGTGTTGTAAGTGGCCACAAGAGCAACGAAATCACAAAAAATGGCAAGCATGCACCAAGTGCAGCTGTGTGCGAAAAGTGATCTGCCACAGCGCCCCACCACCTAAAGAATGGGACCTGCATAAACTGCCCCAGCGCCCAAAAACCCATGACATATGTAACTGGTAGCGCTATTACCTGCAGCATATATACCGTAAAGAAAGGCACAGCAAGGTTGAATGCAAACAAAAGACACAGAAGGAAAAAGATAAGTTTTCTGAAACTTTTATCCTTAAGAGGCAATATAAACTCTTTAAGCATAGTTGTTGGGGGCGCTGTTTCCGCCTCAACATCTGGCCAGCTTGCATAATAATAAAACGAGAACATTCCCGCAACAAGGCCGAGCGTAAAGCAAATCTGAATAATCGGGATCGTCCATTCACTATTGTAAGCCGTTCCCACATCAACCCCAATGGCCGCAATTAGCGCTGCAATTGTACCTGTGAGGGTAAAGTAAAACATACGGTTGCCAAAAACACTGCCGAGCTTTTTTTCTGGAATCAGCGCGCGAATCCAACCGTTCCAAGCCCCTGTAGAAAACCCACTGGATAAATGCTGAAAGAAGGAAAGGAAAACAATATATCTAAGCGCTTGTTCTGGTTCAAAGAAAAACGGTGACACAATAATACCGAGAGCGGCAAGGCGGTATCCTGTAGAACCAAGCAAACCAAAAATACGGCGCTTGCCAAAATAGCTAATCAGCATCACTGACGGAATTTGCGCAAATTGACACATGAAAGGAAAGGCACCAAGCAGACCAATCTCGACACCGGTAGCGCCAAGGTCTAGAGCAAGTTTAATGAGTAGGACACCTGTAATCAGGTTGGCCATAACACCAGAAAACCCCGCTTCAACAAGGGTTAGGGAAATATTCTTATCTACATCCTTTTGGGTATGCATAGCAGGTTCTCCTTAAAAACTATCTTAAAATTCGCTCTAGTTTTTAGCCGTTCGCTTGAGTGAATTTTAGGTTAATTTTTATGCGCTACAGGATATGAGTCTAAACGCAAAAAAAGAGCCCCGCAACAGGGGCCCTTTCATTTTTTCGATTTTTTTAAAATTTCTCATAACTCGCTAGAACTGGGCGAAAATATTTTTGTGAAAAGCGCAGAGGTTGATGTGTATTACATATACATAAAACCGAGAACTTGAACGCAAACTTATTTGCAGCCAGTTATAGTAGAGTTATACCTGTGCATCAAAAGATGCAAGCACACCTTTTATCTGCTCAATCGCCCAGTCAATCTCGGCTTTTGTGATAATAAGCGGCGGTGCAAGACGGAGTGTTTTTGCATGGGTTTCCTTACAAAGGATACCCTTTTCAAGCAGTGCTTTGGCAACAGCTTTAGCTTCCACCTTAGATGTATCAATATCAACACCAACCCAAAGGCCAGCGCCACGGATTTCTGTAATCAGCGAAGTATTGATAGCTTCAAGCTGTTGGACCAAATATGCACCCAGCTTTTCACTACGGTCAGCAAGCTGATCTTCAACCAGAATGGCAATTGCCTCTTTACCGATCGCACAAGCAAGCGGGTTACCGCCCCATGTGGAGCCATGGGTTCCTGGTGTAAACACCTCCATGACGTCTTTTTTACCAACGCAAGCACTGAGCGGAAAAAGTCCGCCGCCCAGCGCTTTGGCAAGCAGGAGCATATCAGGCTTTTCGTCAGCAATTTCATGCTCAAAAGCGAAATTTTTACCCGTACGGCCCATACCTGTTTGAATTTCATCCACCACCAGAAGAACATTATTCTCTGTGCAGATATCACGCACTTCTTTGAGCCAACCTTTCGGAGGAAGGATAATCCCGCCTTCGCCCTGCATAGGCTCAGTCAGAAAAGCAACCGTATTTGGCGTAATTGCATCGCGAAGCGCCTGCGCATCGCCAAAGGGCACGGTTTTAAAACCAGGTGTATAAGGCCCATACTCAGCTTTTGCTTCCAAGTCATCAGAGAAAGAAACAATCGTCGTTGTACGGCCATGGAAGTTACCAGAGCTTACAATGATTTCAGCTTTATCAGCTTCAATACCTTTTTTCTGGTAGCCCCACTTACGTGCAGCTTTGATAGCTGTTTCCACAGCTTCAGCACCCGTATTCATCGGAAGCACCATATCAAGACCCGTCACATCGCAAAGGGCGGTTGCAAAAGGCTCAAGCTGATCGTTGTAAAAAGCGCGCGAGGTAATGACAAGGCGCGAGGCCTGCTCCATAAACACGCTCAGCAAGCGGCGGTTGCCATGACCAGCATTTACAGCGCTATATGCGCTCATGAAATCGAGATATTCCTTACCGTCCATATCCCAAACTTTAGCGCCCTTGCCTTTGCTCAAAACAACGTGCAGCGGGGCGTAGTTATGAGCAACAACTTGCTCTTCGTGCTGAATCCAAGATTCTTGTTTATTTTCCATGCTTAAGAGTCCTCTCCATACAAGGTTTTCAGTAAACGAAACATAAGATCATAAGTTTTAGAATCTTCATCGTTATACGGGTTAAATTCAACGAGCTCAAGCCCTTTTAGGGATTTATCACCGCGGATTGATCGAAATGCATTTAAAACGTCATCTGCCATAAGGCCATCTTTTTCTGGTGTGCCTACTGCAGGCGCAAACTCAGGGTCAAAACCATCCATATCAACAGAAATACCATAACCTGCTGTGCCTATAGTTGCGCGTTTAAGCGCATGTTTAAAACAAGTATCAAAGCCCAAAGCACGCACGTCATCCATCGTATAAACCTTAACGCCTTTACGTTTCACAAAAGCTTCTTCCCCTGGTTCAAAGGAGCGAATACCAATAAGCGTTACATGCTCAGGGCTGAGCTTTGTCCCTGCTGAACCAAGAGAGGGTAGTGGTTCCTCACCCTCCCCTAAGAGAGCAGAAAGAGGCTGGCCATGATAATGTCCGCCCCATTTCCCTTGGTGTCGCGTTTCTGGCGTATGGGCATCCATATGAGCATCAAGCCAAATAAGACCAAACTTTTCCTGCGCTTTCATTTGAGACGTAATAGCGCTCCATGTAGCCGCTGCGCTTGAGTGATCCCCCCCAATAACGACAGGCGTTTTATGGTTGTTACAAGCTGATTCAACTTGCTGGGTAAGACGTTTAAGCACATCCATAACTAAATCATAACGGCTATCAGAAGTTATGTAATCCTTAGCAATACCCTTTGAATAAGGAATTTGAGGCTCAATAACGCTTTGCCATTTCGCAGAAACACCATGACGGCCTAGCGCTTTATCAAAGGCGTGATTTTTAAGGAACAAAGGCCCTTCACTGCAACCACTATCTCTTGCGCCCCAGCCCGAGGCATATCCGATAAGTGCAAGTTCATGAGATGATATGTGCTGCGTCATATGGCGTCTATTCCTATTCTTCTATTATTGAGTCATTGCCCAAAAAGAATGCCCGCATAAAGCGGGCATTTCAAGTTTTTTCGCCATAAAATGGCTTAACCTAAAGGCTCTTTTTATGAGTGAGCTTCAATCCAACTTACGATATCACCCTTTGGCATTGCGCCAACTTTAGCATCAACCATTTCGCCGCCTTTATAAAGCATCATTGTTGGAATACCACGCACACCTAGCTTAGAAGGTGTTTCTGGGTTTTCATCAATGTCCATTTTAACAACTTTTACTTTACCATCAAACTCTGCTGCCACTTCATCGAGGATTGGTGAAAGCTGCTTGCATGGACCACACCATTCTGCCCAAAAATCAATAACGACAGGCGTTTCTGACTTAATTACATCTGTATCAAAAGTTGCATCTGTTGCATGTACTACTGCGCTCATGTTTGTATCCCCTTCGGTCTTTAATATGTGAATCAATTACTCTTTTTTTATAGCTGTTTCATGGCATCATGACCAGTGAAAAACTTATAAAAACAAATATAGTATAAATGTAGTCCTATTTAGATAAATTGTCAACATTATCTAAACGAATACCCTGCGGCGTTATCCACAACAAATGCGCCGTCACCTCCCTTTCTGGGTACATGGCTTTCATAGCGCGCTCATACAAAGAAACTTGCCCTTGGTAACGCTCTAAAAGCTCACCCTTTTCTGGTAAGTGAGACGCTGTTTTATAATCAATAATTTGTATCGTTGTTTTGCTTATCACCATACGGTCCATAATACCGCTCACAAGCCCTTCTTTAAGAGAGACTCTAAACGGCACTTCTGCTCTTGAGTCTTCACCAAAAAACTCTGGATATTCGCCTAAAACAGATTTAACCATGTCCACAGACTTGTTCATCACACTGTCAGACAGTAAATGAGCATATTGCGCTTTAAGACGATCTAAAAAGACACCCTCGGCCTCACTTATGCCCGGCATATGCTCGAGACATTTGTGAATAAATGCACCTCTGGCAAAATCAGCAGGGTTTGGCGTCTCACTGAGCAATGTATCCACATCAAAACCTTTTCCTGAAGATGGCTTTAGTCGCGGCTGCATACGTTCATGGCGCGGCGTTGGCACAGGGCGGACTTCACAACAGATCTCTTCCTGATTTTGTTTTTGAGCCTCTGGCTGCTCTTCAGCTGAAACGTAATATGTTTTAATACCGTCAGCATTTTTAGTCCATAAAGCATCTTGCTCTTCAAGTGTATTTTCTATCCATCCATACCAGCTTTCAGCGCTTTTTTCTTTCGCAGGAACGCCGCAAATCATAAGTTGATCTTCCGCACGAGTCATCGCCACATAAAGAAGCTTCATATCATCTGCATACTTGCGCTCAAGCTCTTCTGATTCGAGCGTTTTCTGAAGTTCGCTTTTGCTTTCAGTTGGCTGTCTGAGCAGTACAAACTTGCTTTCATTTTCCCAAAACACCTTGGCTTTACTCACAGTAATGGCGCTGGTGGTATCAGGTAAAATTACAATAGGAGACTCAAGCCCTTTAGAACCGTGCACCGTCATAAAACGTACACCTTCTACGCCACTTTCTGCGCGTTTTACATTGGTTGCACGGTTCATGGCCTCATGCACAAAACTCGCAAGGCCGAGCGATTTTTTATCTGCCGCGCGTGCAAGTTTAAGAAGTTCACCCCAATAAGCATCAATCACATCAGGTGTTACATTCTGTCTGGCTGCATATACACCAATGGCACCACGACTACGTACCACCTCTTGCAGCATAGCCTCACAGCCATAAGGTACTTTTTGTTTCAAGGCATTTACCCACTCTACGTAATCCATAAAACGTGGGTCATCTGATAGCGCAAACCAGAATTTTTTATCTTTTAACGCACCGCGTAAACTTTCAACAGTTTCGTCCGTCATACTCCAAAGTGGGCTTTTTAGCACATGGAGGTGGGATAGCTGATCTAAAGGGTTTAGGGTCACCCGAAGCACAGCTAACATATCCTGTACAAACTGAATATCCTTCAGCGTCATCACATCTGCCCCGCCATGCGCAATGCCAGCAGCATCAAGGGCAGCAATCAACTCTGGCATCATGGTTCTGTTTTTAAGAAGGATGAGAATGTCTTTTGCCGCCGCTGGCGCACCAGTAGATGGCAGCACAGGGGCGCGCTTTAAAAGATCTTCAATCCAACGCGCCACATAACGGCCAAGAGGTGTGTACTTATTGCTAGGCTTAGGGCGCGCTTCAGGCATGATCCAGCCTTTAATTTCTGGAGCTGAAACCTTTTCTTCTTCAAGAAGCGGATGAATTTCTACAAGTCCTGGCGCACCAATTCTCTGTACGCCGTGGGTCTCTCCTCCGCTTGCGGCATAAGCAGCGTGACGCGTATTTTCAAGCAACATATCCACGCTACCAAGTATGGCAGCTCCTGATCTGAAAGATGTTTTCATAGTCACCGTCGGGTCACGATCTGGCTGGGTTTGCTTCAGGTAGTTACGCATAGCAAGGAAAACTTCAGGCTCCGCACCGCGAAAACGATAAATACTTTGTTTCATATCCCCAACGGTAAAGAATGTGCGCGGAGCTTCTTCAGTTTCGTGCTGACCATCCCCAGTAAAAAATTCACTCAGTAGCGCTTTTACAATATGCCACTGGCGGCTATCTGTATCCTGAGCTTCATCTACCATAATATGCTTATAACGCTGATCAAGGCGGTAAAGCACCCAGTCTCTATTTTTTTCATCCGATAGCAGCGTAACAAGAGCATCAATCAAATCATCATGATCAATTTGCGATTGGGCTTTTTTAAGAGATTCATAACTGTTCAGTACCATTGAAGCCATCATAAGATAAGCCTGCGTCTCTGCAAAAGTATCGCCAGCAGCGCAAAACTCATACACCTGCCGCACACGTTTAGCCTCAGCCTCAATGACCTCAAGCATCTCAGTGCTAAAACCTTCTTTTACTTTTTTTGTAACAAAGCGCTTTACAGGTTCTTTTGCTGCAGTCAAAAATGCACGGCTGTATATCTCAAAAAGGGCGCTACGGCTTTCTGGCGTAGATGCCTCTAAAAACCCGCGTAACTTCAAAGCTTGTTTCTGGTCGGAGGAAGAAGTGCTTTTTGCAAACATTTCATACATATGCATAAGTACGGTTTTATTCACAGGCGCTTCGCCCTGCGCTTGAGCGCGCTGAGTGCGCCACTCTTCTGCATTTTCAAGTGCAGGGTCAAGGCTGTCCTTTAAGGATGCAAGCACACCGCCAAGGCCGCCCTCCCTTGCGAACATAGTTTTGTAGCGTCTAGCATTATGAATAAAATCAGTAAACACATCTCTCAGCGTAGATTCTGCCATACGCTCTGCAAGGCAGACAAAAGCCCAGTGCGGTTCTTCTGTTTCTGTACGCGTGCCGAGCAGTTCAAAGGTGCTTTGCAGGGCCTGCTCTAACAGACTGCGCTGCTCCTCATCATCCAGAATTTGACTACCCGGAAAAATGCCGCTCTCAAGTGGAAAACGAGAGATCACCTGCCCTGCAAAAGCATGCAGCGTGGTAATTGTCATAGAAGGTTCACTATCGAGAACGGCGGTTAGCAGAGTTTTTGCTCTCACATATTCTTCTGGTGATGGCGCACGTTCCAGCAAAATAAACAGCTCTTTTTTTAGCGCCTCCTCGCTAAGACTACTCCAGTCTACAAGGGCACTTACAAAACGCTCTTCCATTTCGCGTGCGGCAGCTTTTGTAAAAGTCAGCGCTAAAATATCGGATGGTTTTAAAGTCAAATCATGTAAAAATAGGCGCAGCAAACGACGGATCAAAACATATGTTTTACCGGTTCCTGCCGAAGCACTAAGCCAAACAGAGCGGGTTGGATCATAAGCTTTTCTTTGGGCTGCTGTAGCCTCTGCTGTAATGGCTTGTCTTCTTTCTTGAACAGATGTCATGAGACATGCCCTCCTGTGCTCACCCATTCTCTCACGCGGCAAACCCCGCTATAATCGCAATTTTCACATGCGCCTGCCAGCTTCACAGCTGATACCCCGCCCGCCACAGCTGGCCATGCTTTATCTGCGCCCCTGTATAAATCATTCAACATGGAAAGGCCTTCTTCCGCCTGCTCTATCAGCGGTTCAATTTTTTCTGCCCCATGAGCAACAATCATATCCTTTGCGCCATCTTTACTACCAGCAGGCAGGCGTAAATATAAAAGTTGTTTAACGGATGTATGAGCGTGCGCATTCATCCATGCCAGTGCTTCAAGCACCAGTTGCGGCTGAGCCCCTGTGTAAATATCTTTTTTAACCGGCAGGCTTCCTGTTTTGTAATCAAGGATACTTAAGTCCCCCGAAGGGCTTACATCCACCCGGTCAAGCACCGCAAAAAGCGGTACAGGTGTTTTCTCAGATGAGACCTTTTCCTCAAGCGCACTTTGGTGCCAGCCTGCCTCTTGGCGTTCATGCCAAAATCTTAGAATATCTGGCGCTAACTTTTCAAAACGTGTTTGCCATACGGCCTGCACCGCTGCGGGTACATTTTTTTCTAAAAGGTCTGCTGCCAAATCAATAAGGCGCTGCTTGTCTAATTCTTCTTCGTCTCTATTTAAAACAGGGTGCGCCTCACAAAATGTAGAAAGCACCTCATGGATCAGCGTGCCTCTAAGAGCCGCATCAGGAGATTTTCCATAAGGCTCTAAAGCCTCCAAAGAAGCCCCCTTACGCAAATAGGCCTTATAAGGGCAACCCATCATATCTTTTATATAGCTTGGCGACCAAAACTTTGGCGAAGCATCACTGCCAGCCGTCATGCATGCTGCTTTTGTTAGCACATTCCCCTTACCTGCTGTCCTTCGCTTTTCAGAAGCTTTAACATAAGCGTTTCCTTTTGCAAGGAGAGCTTTATAAGCGCTTTCACCAACAGCACTTTTAAGGCGCATCAAAAAACGAGAGGGGAGAGTAATGCCGTCTTCGCTTTGGGTGCGACGTGTCAGTACAACTTCATCTGCATAAAGCTGGCTTAAAAAATCGTGGGCGCTTAGCCCAATAGAGCTTTCCACTGGCGGCAAATTCAGCTCTTTTCTTTGCGCGTAAGAGAGCCATACATCTGGCGAGATTTGCCCCGGTGTTGTACCTTCATTTAACCCACCAAGAATCACGCAATCATAGCGCTGCAAGCGGCTTTCTAATGGTCCTAAAATTTTAAGCCTTGGATGAGCGCCTTCTGTGCGATTTGGAATAGAGACCGTTTCAAACAGCACAGCAAAACGCTCAGCGTAATCCTTAAAGGATAGTGAAGAGGCAAGATGCCCTGTTTGTTCAATCATAACCTGCCACGCTTTAAGCGCTTCTTCTCTTGTTAAAAAGGCGCGGCCCACTGGTGCTTCCCCAAGGGCAACAAGAAGCTCTAGGTGAGCCTTAAGCCACCCGCTTAACGGACGAGACGCTTGACTATTAAAAGAGCTAAAGGCAGAAAGAAGATAAGAAAACTGCTGCGATGCTGCTTCTTCTGAAATTTCACCTCTTTCTATAAGGTCTCTCCAAAATGTGAGTGAGGTTTGCCCACGCAGCATACCCCTTAAAATTTTTTCATCAAGACCACCTGCAACGTGCGTATGCATCCCTCTGTTTGTAACTGGGTTCAGCAAAATGCCTGCGAGTTTTTCAGGTTTATACCCTGAGAGCATACACTCTAAAATTTGAAGTGCCTGCGCACCAAGGGGTGTTGAAACAAATGGAGAGCTATTGGTTCTATCGACAAATAAGCCGTAATGCTCCAGAATCGTTTGTACTCTAAAAGCCAGCGACAGATCAGACGTTACCAGTGCGCAAGTTTTTTGCGGCAACATGGCTCTTTCTGCCATAATCCACGCAATTGTTTCTGCTTCGCCTTCTAGGTGGGCAGCTTCACAGAGTGTAAAAGGTACATTTATATCCTGAAGGCGCGGCACATCATCAAACAAGGACACATAACTACAGTGTTCTTTTTTTAGCTCTTCTAGCTGCTGGGGTGCAAGCTCCCACTCGCTCATAAAACCTTGAAGTCCATAAAGAGGATGCGTTGGATCAAGGCGCTCCTCTGAAAAGACCTTTGGAAACGCCGCATCATCAAGCGGCATAATAAAATGAGATTTTTCACAAAGAGAGAGCGCTTTTAGCATGTCACGCGCAGGTTCAATGGTATCACTAAAGCCAACCGTCCACACATCTTGCGTTAGGGCATTTTTTTGATACTGCGCCGTATAAGCTTTTAGTACATCAATTTTATGAAGAGTTTCATCTTTTTTATGGAGATGCTTTAGATGATGAGGGTATGCCTCCGTAAGGCCAGAAAGGTAGAGGGAAATATCCTCCCATCGCTCTGCCCATTCTTCTGGAATCGCCTCTTTAAGAGCGTTCATTTCTACCCCACTAAGAAGCATCTTCTTCCAAAGTGTATCAAGATGTTTGGCAAGGTTAAGAGCTTTAGACCACTGGGCATGCGGCATATGCTTCATGCAGTAATCCGTCAGGAACATTAAACGCTCAAAACCAGACATTGTACCTTCTTGTACGCTATCTTCAAACAAAAGCACATCGTCTGTTTCTGCGCCCATAGGGCGAATATCAGGAAGAAGAACACCACCACCTGCTTGCTTAAGCAAACTTTCTGCAAGGCTGTCTGCCATGCGAGAAGATGGCACCCACACAGTGACACAAGTTAAGGCCAAAGGGTCAATTTCAGGATTATAGCGCGCCAAAAGCGTTTCTGCGCAGACATCAAAAAAATCAGAAGAAAGAGGGGTGTAAAAAAATTGTGCCATAAGCCTTATGCCGTCTGTTTGTGCTGAGGCGAAGAGAGTAAACTTTCTGCAAAGGCAAGGCCTTCTGGCGTACCCATATCTGCCCATAAACCGCTAAACGACATGCCATATAGCTCGCCCTTATGCATGGCTTTATCATAAAGCTCAATAAGAGAGAAAGGTTTAGTAGCTCTGCCTGCAAACAGCTCTGGCGTTAAAATTGCCGCGCACATGTACACCCATGATGCACCCTGCGTCCCCCTACCAAGAATTTGCCCTGCGGCGTCCATTTCATAATCAGCTTTGGGCGCGCGAAACGCTGACGTTTTATCTAAATCTATAAAACTAAGCAGTGCTTCCATATGTTCCCTGCAGAATATGTTTTCAAGCTCTTTAAATAACTCTGTACCGCCTGTCCATACAGCATCTCCGTTCACTAAAAAGAAAGGTTTGCCTTCAAAAAATGGTAGAGCCTGACAAATACCGCCACCCGTATTGAGCAGCTCTTTTTCATGGTAGATGCGCACATCTATGCCCGCATCCTTTGACCACACCTTAACAGCCTGCTCTATCTGCCCTGCAAGGTAATGTGTATTGATGGCAATTTTTTCAACACCATAAGATTTAAGATGATTCAATAGATGAATAAGCACAGGCGTGCCGCAAACCTCAATAAGGGGCTTGGGCGTATTTTGCGTTAAGTGGCCAAGGCGTGTGCCTTTTCCTGCCGCAAGAATCATAGCCTGCTTAATCTGTGCCATAAATTTAAGATGCCTTTTGTGTTTTAAGGTATTTTTCTTCGTAAAGGGGGTAAACGCGGTTCAGATAGTCTTGAACAGGTGCTGCAGCCGGATGTTTGCAAAGCCTTGCAATGGTTTGCCATACATCCCCCATACGGTCAAGGGCATCGGCCTTGCCATCACGCTCTTTCAAACGAACAAGCAGCCCTGTTACTTTAAACATACGATGAAGCCCGCCAAGTACATAGGCTGCTTCAAATGCTTCTTTATCCAAATTGTAATGCTGAATTAAACGGTCTTTAAGGTTTTGCTTATTTTCCTCAGATATGGCGTAGCGATCCTCCAAAAGGCAGGCAAGATCAAACGCGCAAGATCCGCGCTTTACATCCTGAAAATCAATCAGACCAAGTTCACCATTCT
>JAPKEQ010000079.1 GCA_028821995.1 Alphaproteobacteria bacterium | reverse complement strand
TTAAAACCATCATATTGCCCACATGAAAATCCCAATGCACAGGAACCTTTGGCATGGCCGCAATTTGTGGGTAAAGATCATACCAAAGAGTACGCCACTCTCTACGAGCACCTGTTGGTGTTGAGTGCCCCTTAGCGTAAGGCAGGTACCAATCTGTAAAACGACTCGCTTCTGCAAACACAACATCTTCCGTATATTCTGGAATATCCGTTAAATTTGTATTTTGAAAAGCTGTCAACATATCAAAAGCTTTATTCAAAAGCTGTGCATCGTCAGGTGCACATTTTAAAGCATCATGTAGGATTTTATCGCCAAAATCCTCAATCATAGCGTAACCATGTTCAAGGTTATAATCATAAATTTCAGGTGCATTTACGCCTTGCATCTTAAGCGACTTTGCATGACGCACAAACGTACCAAGATCCTCAAGCCCTGGAGGTGCATTCATAAGAACACGCGGGCCGTTACCTGTCTGAAAACGATAGTAACTCCTCAAAGAACAGTCCTGAAAAAGAGGTGTGATGACATGCCCCCTAAAATTATGTTTACCTAAATATTCCTGTTTAGAAAAACGATGCTCAGCCTCTTCCTTATGGGCACCATCCCCTTGAAAGCCGCCAATGCGCTCAAGCCTAAACGCCCAACTTCCTGAAGCATACATCTCTACATTTCTAGCTGTGCCCCCAACATGGCTTATGTTAATCGTCAGCGCATCAGGAATATCAAGTTCTGCAATAGCGACCTGCGTACCCTCAACTGGCGGAAGACACGTTTGTACTGTATCCGCCCATTCTAACAGGGTAACACCGTCTCTAAAAAACGGAGAAAGATTAAGAGCTTCAAGCTCTTCTTCTGGATTTTCAACACGGTAACAATCTACATGAGCAAGCGGAAGGCGCGTATCATCGTAAGTTTGCACAAGTGTAAATGTTGGGCTTGGCACATAAGCATCCTCGCTCCCAAGCGCTTGCACAAAGGCACGGCTAAACGTTGTTTTTCCAGTACCCAAAGTACCATTCAAGTAAAAGCGGTCTCCCGCCACTGTAAATTTTGCCAAAACTTGGGCAAGTTTTTCAGTATCATGCTCTCCAGCAAGGTGTGTCCTAAAAATCTTCATGGGTGCTATCATCATATAGCTTCTCAAAAGAATCAAGGAACATTGAATATTTATATGCTAAAGTAATCATAATAAAAACGAGTAACAGAGCGGAAAACAATGTCTAAAGATGCAAGCATTTTAACACCCAGTAGCGATGAACAAGTTGCATGGATTCTTGGCTACGAAGAAGAAGATTCAAAACAAGAGGCTCCTAGCATTCCTCAGGAGGAAATATCTAAGGCGCTCAAAAGCATTAGATTTGAGTATAAGGTCTATGGCTTTAAATCAGCAATTTTTACATTGCAGACCACCCTTGAAAAATATATTTCCAAACCGCTCACCAATGGCATTGTCTTGTTCATTCTACAGAGTTTAAACAAAAGCGCTGCCAACGCACACATGCTAGACGGCATTTCAGCTCTGTTTGTTAACAGAGCCCTCAATCTTTCACGCCCCCTTGAACAAAACAATGAGCACATTCCCTTTATTGTACAAAACCTTGATCACATCAGCGAAACAGCAACGCTGCAAGATATTCTTTTTAAAGAGCCTGCCCTCCTCACAGGAAAAACACAGGAACCGATTTCTAATAATGACAGAAACACACTTGGAAACTCTCTCATATCAATCCAAAATCATTGGCAAGGCATTCATACAATTAAACCAGATTTTTCCGCCACAAAACTCGCCTTTGGCCAACCAGAAAACACGCCCGCAATTCAAAACCATTTGCGTAAATTTGTAGAGAAAGCAGAACCGACAGGCAAGCTCATTGAACAGCGCGCGCTTATTGAAAGAAAAACAACCGAAGCCCTTAAAAGGTGCTATCAAAAAGATGCTGAAACGCCTGTAAATATTCACCAGGCCAAACAAGCAGAGATGATTGCACATTGGATTTTGGATGCGGTAAATGATAATACAAAGGCCTTAAACAACCTCTGTAACGTCATCAACTTCTCTCTGACACAAAACTTACTAGACCAACCAAGGTTCCATGACCTACCACAAGATACGCAAAAAGCTAAAATTGAAACTCTTAAAGAGCGCCAATTAGAGCTACGAAACACACTTAAATTGCAAGAAAACGAAAGGCTCACAGAACTTCTTCTCCTTAAGCTTATGCGAGGCAGCTTTTCACCTGTCCTTAAAACATTCCTGAGAGCACTTATACCAAGCATTACAGAAAAACCTTTAGATGCACTGGCTGACTTTGTATGCGGCGGAAAAGCAGAGGGTGATATTTCACACCCTTACATTCCTGGCATGATTCGCGAAAGCCACATTCTAAATGCACGCATGAAACTCCATGAAAAATTAGGGTTGCTTGCCTTGCCAAAGGACGAAAATTCACGTAAATAACTTACTATGAATAGAGTAATTGAAAAAGATGTTGCCATTGTTGGCGCCGGCCCTGTCGGACTGTTTACAGTCTTTGAAATGGGCCTTCTTGGGTATAACTGTGTTGTTATTGACTCCCTTCCGCAAATTGGTGGTCAGTGTAGTGAGCTCTACCCTGAAAAGCCAATTTATGACATTCCAGCCTACCCTATGATTCTAGCAGGCGATCTCTCTGATAAACTTGAAGAACAGATTAAGCCATTTAACCCCGAGTACGTGCTTGGCGATGAGGTAACAACCCTTGAAGGGGAAGCAGGAAACTTTACCCTAACTGCTGGCGAGACCACAATTAAAGCGAAAGTTATTGTTGTGGCTGCTGGCGCTGGTGTATTTACGCCGCGCAAGCCTCCAATTAGCAACCTTGCAGATTTTGAAGGATCAGCTGTTTTTTACGCCGTGAAGAAAAAAGATCAGTTTAAAGATAAAACTGTTGTGATTGCAGGCGGCGGTGACAGTGCTGTGGACTGGGCTGTTGCCCTTGGCGATATATGCAAACATATTCATGTGGTACACCGCAGAGATGACTTTAGAGCCGCAGAGGCCACCGTCCAAAAAATGAAAGATCTTGAAAAGGCAGGAAAACTTACGCTTCATACGCCTTACCAGCTCAAAGAACTCAACGGAGAAAACAATATTCTCCAAGAGGTTGTTCTTTCTCAACGCGGCGGTGAAGATAAGACTCTTAAAGCTGACAACCTTCTTTGTTTCTTTGGGCTTGTACCGTCTCTTGGTCCGCTTGCTGAGTGGGGCCTTGGCATTGCCAAAAAGAAAATTATTGTAGAGCCTTCAACCATGCAAACAACAGTACCGGGCATTCTTGGATCCGGAGATATTACAGAATACCCTGGCAAGCTGGACTTGATTCTCACAGGATTTGCAGAAAGCGCCATTGCTGCCAAAACTGCACAAAGCATTATTGAACCAGAAAAACGCTTTAAGCTGATTTACACCACAAGTAGCGGTGTACCTGCAGAATAAAAAGAGCGCCACTGGCGCTCTTTTTTATTTTAGGTTTCATTAAAGCGCGTCTGGATTTTCTGGCTTCTCTCTCAGCGTGCGAATCTCTGTTCGTCCATCAAAGAAAACCCTCACAACAAAATGCTGTTCTGGTTCGTAAGGGCTTGCAACACCTGCAAAGGCAAAAGCGTAATACCACCAGCCGTTTATATCTGTGTTAATAGCTGTAAGTGTTACGTTAGAAAGAAAAGGCCCGCGAGACATAGCAATATTATGTTCAATCGTTGCATCATAAGCCAGCAATGCCGCGCGCGTAAATTCCATAGCGCCATCAAGATAAAAACCTTGCCCGCTCATAATGGTATCTTTTTGACACCAACCATACTTGCCGCCAAACGGATGCTTAAGATGGTAAGTCAGGCAAAATGTATCCGCATAAGCATCGAGGTGCGGCTCTGCAAATTTTTCTAGCGTGATATTTGTCTTATAGCCACCAACACGCCCCGAAATTTCATCAAAATACTGACGAAGACGTGGATGGAAAAGAAATCCAATATCATTGAAACGATAAAAACGGCCATCAGGAAGTTCTAAAAAATGGCTTACGTACGGCGTTTTACTTTCACCTGTATCCATCCACCCGTGGTGCACAGTTAGTAACATCGCCTTGCCCACCGTGCTAAAAGCTATAAAAGTTTTATCACACCCATGGACGTTACTAATAGGGGTATCACTTTCAAAAGTACGCCCCAGGCAAGAAAAAGGAAAAGAGGCATCGGCCTCTTTTACATTAACCGTTGGTACTGTCCAAGAAAACGCATTTAAAGACGTTAAGAGAAAAAGAGTGAATATATAAGCACGAAACATCATGCGTTTAGCGCACAACTTCGGCCCGGTAAGAGCGTGTAATTTGGCCTTCTGTTGTCGTCTCATGTACATCCACAGTGCCGTAATTTAGAAGTGTTGAAATCACATCGTCTTCAACAGGAGAAAGCTGCAAAAAGCCATGTTCACCGCCTGTAGAAATACGCACAAAATCGCGGCCAATTCTAAGGTATGGTGAAGGTCTGCCTGGCATTGGCGGGAGAAAAAGACGCACCACTTTTTGAGCCGCATCAATCTGAAACTTGAAAGGGACTGGGGTATCTGGTGCCATGTTGTGTTTAATATCCATGGCGCCTACTGTAGCAAAGGTTTTCGTTTCTGCAAATAAACATTTTTGATTCTTAGCATGAAACGCGACTAAAAACGCTCTATTTTTCGAGAAGAAGTGTATTTTTATCAACCCAGAATATAAAATCTACCGAGGGTGAAGAAACCTGAGCCCACTGTCCTCTAAGTTCAACAACCTCAAGGTCCATACCTGAAACAAGATGAATGGATGGATCTTCTAAATGGCTGGGTACATCGTAGCCCACGGTGTCCATAAGAAGGACAGCTGTTTGCTTTCTATTCAAGTTGCTCATCAAATTTCCAGCCTTTTGCACAAGGCTTGAAACCTCTGGCATAAATTCTGGAGATTCAGAAACAATAGATTCAAATGTTTTACGTACAGAAGGCACGAATTGATCAAGCCCTGCTAAAATAAAAATAACAGCAAAAATCCAAATTGTTTTTCTAAACTTAAGCTTATCTGCTCTTTTTAGACTTGGCGTCTTGCTTAAATCCGAAACATACGGTGAAAGAGCTTCTTCTTTTTTAGCTGTTTTTTTACGCTTTTTAGGCACAGGTGCGGCGTGCTTATTAAAGCGGACATGGTTTGGGGTACGTGAAGCTTTATTTGTCATGCTCATAGAATACGTGTATTTTACACAGTTGCAAGACCACAAAAAAGGATCGCACAAAAAATGGACTTCCAAATCCTAACAGTTCTACTCATTGTTGCTGGATCAATCATTCTCTTTGTCAGCGAAAAATTTCCGGTTGATATGGTTGCCATGATGGTTCTTGTTGCCCTCCTCCTCACTGGCCTTGTGGAAGAAGACATGATTCTGAATGGATTTTCTAACCCTGCTACAATTACTGTGGCTGGTATGTTTATTTTGTCGGCAGCCCTGCAAAGAACAGGCGTTGTGCGCTTTCTTGCCAATAAAATTTATGCTGTAGCTGGAAAAAGCAAAACACGCCTTAACCTTGTACTCATGTCAACCTGCGGCACTTTAAGCGCCTTTATTAACAACACGGCTACAGTTGCTGTTCTTTTGCCTCTTGCTATGCGCTTTTCCGATGAACGTGGCATCAGCCCGAGCCGTATTTTAATGCCCCTTTCATTTGCTGCGCAATTTGGCGGGGTATGTACCCTTATTGGCACAACAACCAACCTTCTTATGAACCTTTTCCTTATCGGTGCAGGCCTTGAACCTTTTGGCATGTTTGAGTTTGCTAAGTTTGGCCTTATTTGTTTTGCCGTTGGTATTGTTTATATGCTTTTTGCTTCTAAATACATGCTTAAAGACCGTGAACAAACTGAAAGCCTTTCTGAAGATTATCGTCTGCAAGATTACATGACAGAGATGCGCGTTCTTAAGGGGTCCCCTCTTATTGGGCAGCGCGGGCAAGATAATGCCCTCACTGAAATTGGCGGCCGCATCATTGAAATGGTGCGCGATGGTAAAATTGTTTGGGCAGCGCACAACAGTACAATCCATGAAGGGGATTTGCTTGTTATTCGTGGCGACGTTGACCGCATTTTAGAATCTGAAAGCCGCCTTAAACTTGAGGATTGGGCCAAAGGGCACTTGAATGCCTCACACCTTGAATCTGATGACATTAGTCTCCTTGAGGTTATTGTACCCACAGGCTCACCTATTGTAGGCAGAACACTTACACAGCTTGACTTTTACTGGCGTTATCACGCCGCTGTTCTTGGCGTGCGTCGCCGCGGCTCCGTTCTTAAAACACGTATTCGGGATATTACCTTTAAAGAAGGTGATACTCTCCTTGTTCAAGGACATAAAAATGACCTATTACACCTTGCAGATGATGCAGAATTTGCATACCTGCAAGACCTATCAACTCTTAAACTTAAAACAAGTAAAGCTTTCCTTTCTGTTGTTATTCTTGCCTCTGTGGTTGGGGCAGCAGCTATTGGAACGGTATCTATCCTTACAGCCGCGCTTTGCGGGGCACTTGCTGTTGGCTTTACAAAATGCCTTACCGCGAAAGAGATTTATAATGCCGTAGACCTTCGCGTTATCCTTCTCCTTGCAGGGCTTATCCCACTTGGCGCTGCCATGGAAAGCTCTGGAGCTGTATCTTCTCTTGTAGATATTGTCATGGCTTCTCTTGGAAGCTACGGCCCTATTTATGGACTTGGCGGCATCTATATCCTCACAATGGTACTTACAGCTGTTATGTCTAACAATGCGACCGCTGTTCTTATTGCCCCACTTGCCTTGCAAGTTGCTAACTCTTTTGGCGCAGACCCTAAACCATTTCTTATTGCCGTGACCTTTGCTGCATCCACATGCTTTGCAACACCTGTCGGATATCAGACAAATACAATGGTTTATGGTCCTGGCGGTTATAAATATATAGATTTCCTTAAGGTGGGGCTTCCACTTAACATCATATTCTTTATCCTAGCTATGGTTTTCTTGCCACTCATCTGGCCGTTATAGGTAAAAACCTTTGCAAATATAAGTTGTTTTCTGTGACACCTACACGTAGAGGCGATACACTAGGGGGGAACTGTATAAAAATAAGAGTGGATGTCTAACTCCTATGAGTATTGCTGATGATTTTATTGCAGTCCTCCAGCACAATGCTGGAAGGCTAACACCAACTCAAGCTATGGACCTTATCCTCGCAAAGGCGAGGCGTCATACGTTTTCAGAGGCTGGAAGTACCTTCATTGTACGCCCATACGATGGAGAGCCTGAAACACTTCAAGCGATGACAATGCAAAATGATTCCCTGCAACTTGATCCTCAAAACTTCGCTATGCCGGTTGATCTTAAATCAATTGCTGGCTACGTTGCCCAAACGGGTGAATCTGTTTTGATTGACGATCTATATGATATTCCTGGCGGCGTTCCCTT
>JAPKEQ010000078.1 GCA_028821995.1 Alphaproteobacteria bacterium | reverse complement strand
TATGAGGTCAGGGAAAGGTAAGCTTGCCCATAGTGCACTTGCGCAGCTTGAAGCTGGGTTTAAAAAATCTGTATTAATTTTATGGAAAATGCCAAAGGTATACATAATGACTAATATCCAACGGCCTGAAGGCGCGAAAGAATTATAGTAGCTTTTAGTGTCATATCCTCGTTTTAATAATGTATAAAAACCTGTAAGTAACAGTGTAACCATAAGGAATAAAAGAAGAATAGCATGACTAGAAATAGTGGGCATTTGTTGCCACATTTCTATAGCCTGTATACTAACCATAGTTAAGAATACAGCCATAACCTTTTTAGATATTGGGTTTAGAATAATCCATGTCGCAAGAGCAAGGTAAATCCAACTTAAAGTTATCGGGCCTTGTTGGTATGTACCTTTATGGAAAGCTAAATAGGTAAAATGGAATAGAGTAGAAAAGCTCCATAACCAAGAAAAAAGATGGAAGTTATTAAAGCTTTCTCTTTTGCAATCAGGCTTAAATGATGAGGCAATTTTACCTTTTCCAAGAATTATGAGTAATAGATTTCTGAGAGAGACTAAAATAGGGTATAGGGTTTTTGATATTTCTAATTTAGAGAATAAAGTATTATTTATTACACTTAGTAGGCCTGGTTTGGTGTTGCTTTGAGCTATAAGAGATATTGCTTCAGCACCATAATAAATTTTTCCATCAACGTCTGCAATCATACCTTTATCTAAATCAAATCCTTGTAATTTAAATTTATTAAAAAGGCTTTGATTTTCCCTAACATTGATAAGTTTAACAGAGCTGTATGTTTCCTTAAGGGATACATATGAGATATAGCGTGAGCAGACAGGGCAATCTTTATCGTAATAAATCGTGAGCTTTTTCACAAGTTGTGCTCTTTTAATTATTGAATACGTGTAACGCGCATAACTTCTTCAAGCGTCGTTTCACCGCGTGCAGCTTTAAGCAGGCCTTCTTGGTAAAGTGTAAGCATGCCTTCAGATTGAGCAACATCACGGATTTCACTGTCATTACCACCAGCTTGAATAACTGTGCGAACTTTATCTGTAATGGTAAGAATCTCAAAAATACCACTACGACCCGTATAGCCGGTTGGGCAATCATCACTTGAAGCTGCGCTAAAGAGTGTAATCTCTTTAGGGCGAATCTCTTTAGGAAGAGCATCAAAAATCTTTTTCGTTTCAGCATCGAGTGCGCGCGGCACTTTAGTTGTTGGGTGTAGTAAACGAACCATACGCTGCGCCACCACGCCACGAAGAGACGATGCTACAAGGAAAGGTTCAATCCCCATTTCAATAAGGCGGGTGAGGGTGCTTGGCGCATCGTTTGTGTGAATAGTAGATAGCACAAGGTGACCAGTAAGAGATGCTTCAACGGCAATTTCAGCTGTTTCAAGGTCACGTGTTTCACCAACAACAACCACGTCAGGGTCTTGGCGAAGAATAGAACGCAGACCTGCGGCGAATGTCATGCCAATTTTAGCGTTCACTGGAATCTGCCCCAGGCCTTCAAGCTCGTACTCGACAGGATCTTCAACGGTCACAATATTTTTATCTGGCGTATTGATGTGTTGGAGGCCTGCATAAAGCGTAGATGTTTTACCAGAACCTGTAGGCCCACTCACCAGCATAATGCCATTAGCAAGGCCAAAGAAGCCTTCAATTTGATCCTTTTGCTCAGGGCGCAAGCCAATAGCGCCAAGCGCACGAATACCATCTTGCTGACCAAGTAGACGCAGTACAATGCGCTCGCCGTGTTGTGTTGGCAGCGTTGAAATACGAATATCAGTATCTTTACCACCAATACGGATTTTAAAACGGCCATCTTGAGGTAAGCGCTTTTCTGCAATATCAAGGCTTGCCATAACTTTAAGGCGCGCACTCATTGCGGCGTGCAGCTTAGCTGAAGGTGTAATCACTGTGTGCATTACGCCATCTACCCGAAAGCGTACACTGACTTGTTTTGCTGATGGCTCAATATGAATATCTGATGCGCCTTCTTTGGCAGCCTGCATGAGGATGGAGTTAATCAGCTTAATGATAGGGGCATCGTGCTCGCTATCAAGCAGGTCCTCTGGTTCACCAAGGGCAGATGCCATGCTTTGAAGGTCTGTTGATTCTTCCTCAGTATCTTTTACGGCATCTTTTGCGCTGGTCGCTTTTTTATCCCAAAGGGTGTTGATAAAATCTGTAAGTTCTTCTGGAGAGGCATAAGTGAGCGTAATATTTTTACCTGTTGTACGGGCATAATCATCAGCAATTTGCATAGCGCGTGTAGGGTCTGATACAGCAGCAACAACGGTACCATCGCTCTTTTGCTCGAGTGGAAGGAATAGGTTTGTTTTGGCAACGCCAAGGTTAATATCGCCTAAAAGAGATTCTTCAATGCCTTTGCTTTTAGTGGGAAGAGCTGCTTCCTTTAGACCAAAATATTTAGCTGTAGAAGTATTGAGCTCTTTTGCTTTAACACCCGCTTTAATGGCTTTGGCGCGCACTTCAGAGAAAGGCATGTCCTGCGTAAAATTCAGGCGGTCATCCTGTAAGTCATGAGCAATAAATGTGCTGTATGTCATGAGTCTCTCCCTATCTGTATACTTCTGTATACCAAACCTCTAAAGCTTTGCCAAATATTAATTTATAATTACAAATCGTGTAAATGTTAAAGCCCTGTGCCAATCTCTTGTGGCATCGCTAGCTTGAGGTTGATGCTATCAATAACAGTTTCATCCACTGATGCTAGAGATTCTGTACTTTTATGAGGCGTAGCATCACGTGTAAGGCTTGCCTGCGGCGCTTTAATTTTTACTTCGCCTTTAGGCTTTGGCATATCTTCTTCTGATTGAGTGTCTCGTAGTTCTTCAGGAATAATATCCGCTTCGCCAATATCTGTGCGTTCAAGCATTTTAGTACCACCGTAAGTGTTACCTTTTTGAATGATGCGCATCTTCTTATATTTATCAGATGTAATGCCGTCCATTTGGTCGTATGTACCAATAATGTGAGGTTTGATAAACACCATCAAATTTGTTTTTGTGTTTGTAAGAGATGTGTTTTTAAAAGCTTCACCAATACCAAAGAGCCCGCCAAGGCAAGGAACTTGCTGTACGTTGTCTGATTGCTCTTCTTGGATAAGTCCGCCCAGTGCAACCATGTTGCCGTTAGGAACCATCACAACAGTGCTGAGGCTACGTTTACGGGTCGTAATATCAGCAGCTTCACCGTTTGAAGCGTTTACAGATGAGATTTCTTGGTAAAGGTTAAGGCGTACATAACCATTATCGCTAATTTGTGGCTTAACGCGTAGGTTAATACCAACATCTTTACGCTCAATTGTTTGGAATGGGTTTGTATTGCCATCTGTTGTATAGCTACCTGTTACAAACGGTACGTTTTGACCGACAACAATTTCAGCTTCCTGGTTATCCATCGTAAGCAATTGCGGCGTAGATAAAATGTTAACGTCTGTTTCAGCTTCTAGCGCTGTTACAAGTGCGCCAATGTTTGCGTACTCTGTACCACGGTATGTGATGCTTGCCCCGGCAAGTCCCATAGAAAAACCAGTTGGAAGAGAGAGAGGGTTTTCAGCAAGACCATTTAGGCCGCCAAAGTTTTGTCCGCCAAATGGTACAAGACCTCCATCAGAGCCAAGGTTATCTGCGCTACGCCATTCCACGCCAAACTGGTTAGAAATACTTTCGCTGACTTCCATAACAAGGGCTTCAATGTAAACTTGAAGGCGTGGAATATCGAGTTTTTCTACAATGTTTTTAAGCAGAGACATATCAGATGGATCAGCTGAAAGAACAAGTGCGTTCGTGCTAATATCTGCAACTACGCTTACCGGACCTTTAAAGGCAGCAACTGCTTTAAGTGCTGAAGCTGTGGTCGAGATGGACTTGCTTTCAGCATCTTCTGTTTTTTCAATAAGGTCATTAAGGACTGTTGCCATATCAGTGGCATCAGCGTGTTTTAGGTAAATAATATCAAGAGAGCGCACATTTTTTTGAGCCTCTACGTCAATACGCTTAAGGACGCGGCGAACGTCTTGCATGGTGCCAGCATCAGCTGAAACAATAAGCAAGTTCTGTGCTGTTTCTGGAATAATGCTGAGCGGGTTATCATCTGTGCCAGAAAAAATGCGTTCCATAATGTTTGCAGCTGTACTGGCTTCAATATGTTTAAGAGGAAGCATTTCAACGCTACCGTCTGCGCTAGCTTTATCAAGTTCGCCCACAATCATTTCAATGCGGCGCGCATGGCTGTAAGCATCTGTCACCATAAGAAGGTTAGCTGGACCGTAACTTGTTATAGCACCACTGCTTGATAGCATAGGTTTTAGAATTTCAATGAGGTTTTTAGCATTGCCAGATTTTGGCTTAATGACGCGTGTGACAATATCGCTTTCAGATTCGGGGGTATCTTCAGTAATAGGTGTTGCGCTGGCGCCAACTTTGGAAGCAGGCACAATTTGTTTTACATCACCGGCTGGTACAATGGCATAGCCGCTGGCCAAAAGAAGGTTGGCAAAAATGTTCATGGCTTGTTTGCGGTCAACTTCCTGTGGGCTAATAACCGTAACTTTACCAATAACTTTATTATCTACAATGTAGTTTTCACCGCTAATTTCAGCCATAAAACGGATAAGACTACGGATATCTACATCTTCGAAATCAAGGGAGATTTTATTGCCAGGCACTTCATTTTGTGCAGCAGAGAAGTTATACGGCGCAAGCAGAATAGAAACTGCAAGTAAAGCATGAACTGTTTTTTTCAACATATTGAAATCTTTTTTATTATAGCCTTTTGGAGGCTGGTTCTTGTTTTGCAAAACAAGAGAACTGTAACGGAAAGGGGGGCGTTCGACAAGGAAAAAGCCCTGCTAAACCAGCAGGGCTTTTGATAGTGTGTAGCTGGGGTGAGGCTTTATTGCACAAACCCAAGAAGTGTTTTATGACAATTGAGGTTTGAAGCCACAATCATTTCACTTTCTTTGGTTACAGCATCACCGTCTTTATCTGTTACAACGCCTGATGATTCTTTGGTTACAAGGTCAGCAAACAGGTTGATTTCTGGTGCGAGATGCTCGCCAATGAATCCATCAATTTTACCTGAAGCGAATTGCAGAATGTCATGGATGGCGTTACCTGTAATACGAAGGCCAAAAGCTTCACGTTGAATATGCTCAACATAGGACATGCCAGTGCTATCTCCGCGGCGTGTTGGTGAACTCCATAGGTTCACAATGCTTGAAGTTGTAAGTTCTTTAGCAGCGTTAACGCGCAAACGGTAAACAGGGCCTGAGCCGCTTGTTCCTTTTTCAATCGTGTACATCTCATCTTCAATTGGATAGTACACAACAGCGCTAAACGGGATACCATCTTTAATAAAGAGGAACATCATGCAGACTGGAGAAAGCCCGTGCATAAAGTTATCTACGCCGCCTGTCATGTGAAGGGCCCAGCAAGAGCCTTTATCTGGAATAGGTGCAAGGTCACGAATCACGATAGGTGTTGATGGGTAAGCTTTTTTAATTTCTTTTGCAGCAAATAGCTCAAGCTTTTTGAGTGCCTCTAGGGCTTCTTCGCGTGCGCCGTCACCTTTAGATTGCATGCGCTCAACTTCACCGAACTCACGGCGATAAATTGGAGCAAGCTTGCGGCAGATTGCATCGGTAATGTTAATTTGAGGCGATAGGTACGTTGACATGGGGTTTTGTCTCCTAGGTTATATAAGTCTGTATCGGTAATAAGTTTTATGCGCGGCCGACGTAAGTGCCGTCTGCAGTGTTAATTGTGATGCGAATGCCAGCTTCAACAAATGGAGGCACCATAACTGTTTCGCCGTTTTCTACTTTTGATGGCTTGTAAGAAGATGAAGCCGTTTGGCCTTTGACAACACCGTCAGCCTCAATTACTTCCATTTCAACATGCTTAGGAATTTCAACGCCGATTGGGCTGCCTTCATGCATTTCAATAGAAACGTCCATGTTTTCTTGAAGCCACACTTTACCATCGCCAATCACATCGTATGGCAGTGTAAGTTGCTCGTAATTTTGATTGTCCATAAAGGTAAGAGCTTCACCATCGTCATAAAGATATTGCATTGGGCGCTGCTCTAAGCGGGCGCGTTCAACTTTATCTTCACTTCTAAAACGTTCGTTTAGTTTTGTGCCTGTTTGGATGTTTTTCATCTCTACTTGGGCAAAAGCGCCCCCTTTACCAGGCTTAACGTGGCTGACCTTATGAACTTGCCATAGGCCGTTTTGGTGCTCAAGAACATTTCCAGGGCGAATTTCATTTGCGTTAATTTTCATGGCGTTAAAACCTTTGTTTAGGACACTGTTAAGTGTTGGTTTGTTTTTTGCTTCGTCTTTGTTAGACTGTCACTAAATAATAATATATGCAATTCACTAGGTAAGGATGATGGAGTATGTTGTCAAGCATTCAACTCAAAAAAATGAACTATTTAATAGCTTTTACTCTTCTAACGAGTGTTTTTTTGCATGTGGAGGCCTTTGCACTCACAAAGCTTGTGTTTGTAGATGATAAGCGCAACGAAATTGAAATGAATGTAGACCGTAAAGGGAATGTTCATATTTTAACCAGTCCTATTGCCGGGGATTTTTATTATAAAAAATCGGTGGGAGAGTTTATTTTTCGCCTTGAAGGTATGGATAGTTTTAATCGGCTCGCTCTTTCTAAGCTTAAACCTTATAACGCTAGCTTTAAAAAAGTTGAGGCTAAAGATAGGCGTATTACGGATACTGCTGTATGGGATATTCGAAGCAATGGCCAGGACTGCGGTGTTGTTAAAGCAAGTTCTTCTATGGTGAAGGATGTGGGGTTAACTATTGCAGATATGGTTTCTATTAATAATGCATTTGCTTATATTCTGGGTGATGATCTTACTTCCTCTCCTTGTTTAAATTTTAGAGTAAACAAGGCAAATGCCGCTCAAATTGGTTTTCCACTTTACTTAAGCACAAACCATGGCACAACTTTATTAAAGGAAGAGTCTCTTTTAGAGTATGGGCGCCGGGTGATTATGCCTAAGGGGGCAGCTATTTTAACAGATAGAATTTTGCAAGATGTGTACTTGCACCAAATGCCAGAAGCTGCGCGAGATTTATATCTAAGCGTATCTCATGGAAAAAGCAATAATGATAGACTTCGCCTTCGTGCTGTACGCAAATCTCTTAACATGGTGAGAAAAGGTGAATGGAAGCCCAAAAAAGAAGAGGGTATACCTACGTTTTCATCAAAAGCAGGGCAATCTACGCCAATTGAATAAGTTGGCATACAAAGAAAACAGGCCGCAAAAGCGGCCTGTTTTTTATCGATTTTAGTTGCCAGTTTCAGGCGGAGTCCAATTGTTGAGATCCACCGGAGAGCTGTAAACTTTAGGTTGAACGTACAGAACAATCTCCCGCTCACCATTACGAACATTATGTTCGGCTTCCAGTTCTTGACGCTCTTCAGCAGTCAGAGAAACTTCAGCACCGCTCATGCGTGTCATGGTGATTG